>NZ_JBVJNN010000016.1:32358-47590 GCF_055583685.1 Streptomyces sp. NPDC104581 | reverse complement strand
TTTTTGACCCCCTCTACCTCCCAACTCTTTTTACCCACTTGTGGCTTTTTTCCCGTCCCTTGTTGCCCCCCCCCCCCCCCCCCCCCCCCCCTCCCGGCCCCCCCCCCCCCCCCCCCCCCCCCCCCCCCCCCGCCCCGTTCGTCGTGCTCGGTGCTTGGTGCTCGGTGCTTCGTGCTCGGTTCCTCCTGCTCAGTCGCCGGACGGGCCCAGTTCCGCCGCCGCCGGGTCGAGCAGGCGCGAGAGGAACGACCGCGTACGGGCCTGGCTCGGCGCGCCGATCACCTGCGCCGGGCTGCCCTCCTCGACGATGACCCCGCCGTCCATGAAGACGACCCGGTCCGCCACCTCCTTGGCGAAGCTCATCTCGTGCGTGACGACGAGCATCGTCATCCCCTCGTCGGCGAGGGAGCGCATCACCGCCAGGACGTCACCCACCAGCTCCGGGTCGAGCGCGGACGTCGGCTCGTCGAAGAGCATCAGCTCCGGGTCCATCGCCAACGCCCGTGCGATCGCCACCCGTTGCTGCTGCCCGCCGGAGAGCTGCGCGGGATAGGAGGACTCCTTGTCGGTCAGGCCCACGCGGGCCAGCCGCTCCCGGGCGACCCGGGCCGCCTCCGCCTTGTCCCGTCCCAGCACCCGACGCTGAGGGAGCGTCAGATTCTCCAGCGCGGTCAGATGCGGGAAGAGGTTGAACGACTGGAAGACCATCCCGATGCCCCGGCGCACCTGGTCGATGTCCACGTCCGGGTCGGTGACCTCGGCGCCGGCCACCAGGACCGTGCCCGACGTCGGCTCCTCCAGCCGGTTCACACAGCGCAGCAGTGTCGACTTGCCCGAGCCCGACGGGCCGATGACACAGACGACTTCGCCGCGTGCCACCGTGAAGTCGATGCCCGCGAGTACCTGCAACGAGCCGAACGACTTGTGCAGACCGCGTACTTCGATCGCGGGCGCCCCCGGGTCCGCCTGCGCACCCGTGTCCGTCTTCCTCACCGGTTTCCCCACCGCGCTCACCTCGCCCTTGCCGTACGCGCTTCGAGCCGCCGGACCAGATGGCCGAGCGGCAGGGTGATGACCAGATAGCAGAGACCGGCGATGAGGATCGGGGTGAGACTGCGATTCTGATTCAGGGCGTCCCGGCCGAACTTGGCCAGCTCGTACTGCGACAGGGACAGACCCAGCAGATAGACCAGCGACGAATCCTTCGTCAGCAGGATCAACTCGTTGGTCAGCGGCGGCAGTACGATCCGCAGGGCCTGCGGGATGACGATGGACACCATCGCCCGGCCCTGCGACATCCCGAGCGAACGCGCCGCCTCCGTCTGCCCCTTGGGCACGGCCTGGATACCGGCCCTGATCGTCTCCGCCATGTAGGCGGCGCCGACCAGGCCGAGCGCCAGCATCACGGTCACGTACTGGTTCAGCGCCACCTGGAACGCGAGCGGCACACCGAAGCCGAGCGCGATGAAGACGAGCAGCGCCGGGATGCCGCGGAAGAACTCGATGTAGGCGATCGCCAGCCAGCGGTACGGCGGCACCTGCGACAGCCGCATCAGCGCGAGCAGCAGCCCCAGCGCCAGCCCGAACCCGAAGCCGAGCAGGGTGTAGATGACGGTGTTGACCAGCGCCGTGGTGATGATGTCGGGGAACTGCGCCTTGGCGACCTCGACGTCGAAGAACGCCCTCTGGATCTCTCCCCAGTCGGCCGCCAGCGCGATGGCGAGCAGCACGGCGACGAGGACGGCGTACTGGACGCCGCGTATGACACGGGTCCGTTGTCGGCGGGACATGGACATCGGTGGTGGTTCCTCACTTCTTGGGAGCGGCGGGGAACCACTTCTTGTAGATCTCGTCGTAACGGCCGTCCGAGCGGGCCGCCTCGATCACCCGGTCGATCTCCT
This sequence comes from Streptomyces sp. NPDC104581, assembly GCF_055583685.1. Lineage (NCBI taxonomy): Bacteria > Bacillati > Actinomycetota > Actinomycetes > Kitasatosporales > Streptomycetaceae > Streptomyces > Streptomyces sp. NPDC104581. The sequence goes on along the minus strand of NZ_JBVJNN010000016.1, from coordinate 45,689 downwards.
CGCGCAGCGCGTCGTTGCCGGTGCGCACACCGACGCCGTACTGCTCGCCCGTCTCGAACTCGGCCGTGACCTCGGTGTCCGGGTTCTTGCGCACGTACTCGAAGAGGACACCGTTGTCGTTGACGGCCGCGTCGACCTGCCCGGTCTTCACGGCCGTGAGCAGCAGGGCGACGTCCTCGAACTGGACGGTCTCCACGCCCTTGCCGTTCTTCTTGGCGTACTCCTCGCCCGTCGTGCCCTGCTGGACGCCCAGCTTCTTGCCCTTGAGGCTCGCCAGCGAGTCGTAGGCGGCGCCCTTCTTGGTGACGAGCGCCTGTGTGGCGTCGAAGTAGGGCGCGGAGAAGTCCAGGTTCTCCTCACGCACGGGGGTGATCGTCATCCCCGCGGCGGCCACGTCGCACTTGCGGGCGTTGAGGTCCTCACCCGTCTGGATGCCCTCGAAAGGCGTGTCGACGATCTCCTGGGTGACCTTGAGCTCCTTGGCGACCAGATCCACCAGGTCGACGTCGAACCCGACGATCTTGTTGTCCTGGCGGGACTGGAAGGGCTCGTACGGCAGATGGGTGCAGGTCGTGAGCTTGCCCGACTTCACCAGCTCCACCTTCGAGCCGTCGGTCGCGGTGGTCTCGGTGCTCGTGCATCCCGCCATGGCGACGAGAGCGGCTGCGGTAGCTATGACGGGCAACACGTTACGCGTACGGGTGGACAAGACGCCTCCAGGGCGGGGGACGGACAACAGCCCACATGGTGTGTGAGTTGCGCCGATCTTGCCATCGGTGGTCCCCGATGTCTCCTTGCCGGGGGCGGGGTTAACCAGGTCGTCACGGCAGCGTGACGGCGCCGCGTCCGGCGCCCCGTCCCGCTGCCCGTTCGGTCCGCCGCCCGGCCCGTTCACCCCGCAACGGTGACCGGACGGGTGACCGCGCGTACGGCCACCCGCCCGGTGGACGGCGCTACTTTGCAGACAGGCCCTAGGTGATCGGGGTCGTCTGCGTGCAGTTCTTCCACTCGACCCAGGGCCGGGCCCCGCCGTTCTTCGGGCCGGTCGCGTACTCCGGGTTGCCGGTGATCGTCTGGTTCTTCTCCTCGTGCGTGATGTCGATGCCGAAGAGTTTGAACCCGGCGGTGAGCTGTCCGGCGGAGATGCCGAAGCCGATGCCGAGGGAGGCGTTCCACCAGTCGGTGTTGGCGTTGTAGTCGAGGCGGGACAGCTTGCCCTTGTCGTGCAGCAGACGCTCCAGGGGACCCGCGTCGCTGCCCGGCACCTCCGCCGCGTCCGAGGGGGTGGGCAGGACGTCGCTGGCGGGGAAGTCGCCCCGGCCGCGCAGCCAGTCCTCGACCGTCTTGCTGTCCGCGTCGTTGTCGAGGACGACCTCGGCCGACTCGGTGTGGATCTGCGACTTGATGTTGCCGCCACCGCCGCCGACATCGATCGTCACCGGCGTACCGGGAACGTTGGCGCCCCCGCCCGCCTGGATGCCGGCGCCCTCACCGTTCTCCTGGCTGGTGGTGATCACCAGCTTCTCCGGTCGGTGCTCCTTGCCGTCCTTCTCCTCCTGGTCGAACGTCGCCGCGTCGTAGGTGACCGCCACCTGCTGCATACGCGTGGCCTTGCCCTGCGCGATCTCGCCGCCCTTGGCGTCGACGCTGAAGGTGTAGACGAAGGTGATCTTCCCGGCGTCGGGGCCGGTGTTGGCGCGCATGACCACGACGTCCTCGGTCATGCTGCCGCTGCCGAACTCGCCCGAGATGCTGCCCAGGTCGGTGGGCTTGCCGTCCTTGTCCTTGCCGCCTTTGCCCTTCTTGAACCCCTTGCCGAAACTCACCCCGCCCGACACCTCGGTGCTGGTCTTGGTGATGTCGACGTCCGGCGCGCGCTCCGGCGGCAGATCGGGCTTCTTGGAAGCCGCGTCCTGCTGGCAGGCGCCCATGTTGGCACCGGGGTTGTATCCGCTCTGGTAGCGGCAGCCGTCGTTCTGCTTGAGGTACGCGGCGAACTTCTTGGCGTCCTCCAGGTTCAGCTCCAGGTCCTTCTGCGGGTCCCCGGTCTTGTTGCCGTTGAACAGCCACTGACCGCCGCTGCCGCTGCCCTTCATGTAGCTGCCGCTGAGCGAGGCGCTGCCGCCCCACTCCTTCAGCCCGGGGATACCGGCCGAGATGCTGGCCGTGGCGCCGACGCTGCCCTCGCCGACGCGCTCCAGGGTGACGGTGCCGTCGGACCACTGCTGGACCTTGAGCTGCTCGGAGCCGCTGATCTTGATGAAGAGGATCTGGACGACGACCGTGGTCTTGGTCTGATCCTGGGCGAGGAGGCACTTCGCGGGCTGGAAGGGGTCACCCGGCGGTGCCTCGGGTATGTCGCCGTCCCCGTCGCCGCCCCCTCCTCCGTCGTCACCGCCCCCGTCGCCGGAGTCGCAGCCCTCCCCGCCGTCACCGGCGTTGACGATGCGGCACACCGCGTCCTTCAGCGCGACCGACGTGTCGTCCGGAACCGTCAGCGCCACGATCGCGCCGACGATCGCGGCGACGACACCTATCAGCGCGACGTACTCGACACCACCCTGACCCCGTTCACCGCGCCGACGCCCTGAACCGTCTGCGCACCGCGTGCCGTTCATCCGGACTCCTCGCCCAAGTCGTCGGCCATTACCCCGAGCGAAAGGGAGACTAGGGACGAGGCGAGGCCCAGAAGCAGGGCCTCAGGACCCAGTTCCGGGCCCAGTGGAGCCGGTCAGTCAGTTCCGGGCGGCGAATACTCCCGATACGGGCGCGGTGGGCGTGGACACGGGCCCCGAACGCCCCGGCAGCGCGGACGCCCCCGAGGACGCCGAAGGCGCCGGCGACGGGACCGACGACGCGCCCGGCGACGGGACCGACCGCGAGGGCGCCGCCGACGCCACCCCCGACGGCGCGGTACCGCCCGACGGGGCCGTGGGTGACGGTGTCAGCGGTGTGCTCTCGCCGTCCCCGTACATGTCCTTCGGACCACCGCCCGGCAGTTCGCCCAGCGCCTCCAGCGCCTCACGGGCCTTCGGCGCCAGCAGCGGCGAGAACCGGGGGTTCGTCCGCAGCGCCTCCGCCAGATGGCGGCGCGCCGGGCCCCCCATCCCCAGCGCGCGCTCGATCTCGCCCCGGTGGTACGAGTACAGCGCGCTCCGCATCCCCTGGTCCGTCGCCCTCTTCGCGTAGGGCAGCGCCTTCCCGGCGTTGCCCGCCCGGTACAGCGCCCACGCCAGCGCGTCCGACACCTGCGTGCTCCGGTGACCGCGCCGCCACTGCGACTCCAGCCGGTCCACGGCCGACCTCGGGGATCCGTGGTCGGTCTCGAAGCGGGCGAGCAGCAACTCCTCGTCCACCCCGTCGGCCGCCGCCCTCGTCGTACGCTCCCGGAGCAGTTCGTACTGGCCCCGCGCGTCCCCGTCCAGCCCCATCGACTCGAACAACTCGCCCAGCTCCAGGGCGTACTCGGGCAGCGGGCGCTCCGCGAACGCCGACTGGTAGTCCCGGGACGCCTCGTCGGTCCGGCCCAGCGCCGCCAGCACCCGCGCCCGGCCCGCCAGCGACGGATGGTGGTCGGGCGCCGCCTTCAGCGCGCCGTCGTAGTGCCTCAGCGCCTCCTTCGGCTCACCGCGGTCCCAGGCGAGCCCGCCGAGGGCGTACAGCGCGGCGGCCCGCTCCACCGGCGAGGCCGCCTTCATCAGCGCCTCGTCCGCCTTGGCCGCCGCGTCCTCGCGCCACCCCCGGTCGCGGTAGACCAGCGACGACACCGACAGCACACGGCTCCCGGAGTGCAGCGCCCGGAGCCTGTCCAGGGCCTTGCCCGCCGCCACGTAGTCGCCGAGCCCGTTGTACGCCTCGATCAGCACCGGGTACGTCGCCCAGCGGGCCGGGTCCGCCTTCCGTACCGCCTCGCCCCACTTCCTGGCCGCCGCGTAGTCGTGGCGCGCGTTGGCGAGCGTGGCGAGCCCCGCCGTCGCCGCCGGATTGCGCCGTTCACCCGGTGTGACGTCCAGCGAGCGGCGCAGTGCCCGCTCGGCCTTCGGGTAGTACGCCGTGTCCGCCCGCAGCCCGCCGCGCTCCACGTATGCCGTGCCCAGCACCGCCCAGGACTCCGCGTCCCGCGGGTTCTTCCGCAGCCACGCCTCCCGGTCCCGGATCAGCGCCGCCACGTCCGTCAGGGCGGCGGGCGCGCCCGCGCCGACAGCCGCCCGCGCGCGTGCCTCGGGGCCCGCCGCCGGCGGCCCGTCGCCTCTCTCCGGTACGAACACAAGGACGCCCGTGACAAGGACCGCCCCCACACCTGTCGCCAGCGCGGCCTTTTTGATGTGCCTCGTGTGCTGCGTGTTCATGGTGTTCTTGGCGTTCATGTGATTACTGTGCGTCAATACGAAGACCACACCCGGCCTTGCGGATGTGGATCGCAGACGGGTTCACACCGATGGCCCCGGAGTGCCAGGCTGGGATCATGGATGACCTCGTCGCGACCGTGCCCGCCAGCTCCCCGCCCTCCGCCGCCCCCGTCGCCACGGACGACCTCCTCGCCGAGCTGCGAGCGGGTCTGCCCGCCGAAGCCCTGATCACCGACCCGGACATCACGGCGTCCTACGCGAACGACATGGCGAGCTTCTGCGAAGCGGGGTCGCCCGCGGTGGTCGTGCTGCCGCGCACCGTCGAGCAGGTCCAGCACGTGATGCGCACCGCGACCGCCCTGCGCGTCCCCGTGGTGCCGCAGGGCGCCCGTACGGGGCTGTCGGGCGCCGCCAACGCCTCCGACGGCTGCATCGTGCTCTCCCTGATCAAGATGGACAGGATCCTGGAGATCAGCCCCGTCGACCGGATCGCCGTCGTCGAGCCCGGCGTCGTCAACGCGGTGCTCTCACGCGCCGTCGGCGAGCACGGGCTCTACTACCCGCCGGACCCCTCCAGCTGGGAGACCTGCACCATCGGGGGCAACATCGGCACCGCGTCCGGCGGGCTGTGCTGCGTGAAGTACGGCGTCACCGCCGAGTACGTGCTGGGCCTGGAGGTCGTCCTCGCCGACGGCCGGCTCCTGACCACCGGCCGCCGCACCGCCAAGGGCGTCGCCGGATACGACCTCACCCGGCTCTTCGTCGGCTCGGAGGGCAGCCTCGGCGTCGTCGTCAAGGCCGTCCTCGCGCTGAAGCCCGCACCGCCCCAGCAGCTCGTCCTGGCGGCCGAGTTCGCCTCGGCCGCCGCAGCCTGCGACGCCATCTGCCGGATCATGGAGCGCGGCCACACCCCGTCCCTGCTGGAGCTGATGGACCGCACCACCGTCCGCGCGGTCAACTCCCTGGCGAACATGGGCCTGCCCGAGACCACCGAGGCGCTGCTGCTCTGCGCGTTCGACACCGCGGACCCGGCGGCCGACCTCGCCGCCGTCGCGGAGCTCTGTACGGCGGCCGGCGCCACCGAGGTCGTCCCCGCCGACGACCCCGCCGAGTCCGAAATGCTGCTCCAGGCCCGCCGGTTGGCGCTCGTCGCGCTGGAGGCGGTCAAGGGCACCACGATGATCGACGACGTGTGCGTGCCGCGTTCCCGCCTCGCCGACGTCATCGAGGGCATCGAACGCGTCGCGGCGAAGTACGACCTCACGATCGGCGTCTGCGCCCACGCGGGCGACGGCAACACCCACCCCACGGTCTGCTTCGACGCCTCGGACCCCGACGAGTCCCGGCGTGCCCGGGAGTCGTTCGACGAGATCATGGCGCTGGGGCTCGAACTGGGCGGCACCATCACCGGGGAGCACGGTGTCGGCGTCCTGAAGAAGGAGTGGCTCTCCCGCGAACTGGGCCCGGTCGGCATGGAGTTGCAGCGCGGCATCAAGAAGACCTTCGACCCGCTGGACCTGCTGAACCCCGGAAAACTGTTCTGACCCGGCCGGTCGTACGCGGTACGGCGTACGGCCAAAGTCCGATGGCCCGGCGGTGCGGGGCGGCCTACCGTGAAGCGACAGGCCGCAGGTCGGCCGCGGTTGACCGCACTTCGATCCGGGAGGTTCCGTGCCCGCCCGTCTTGACCACACCATCGTCCTTAGCCGGGACCGGTTCGCCTCCGCGCGCTTTCTCGCGGAGCTGATCGGCGAGCCCGAGCCCAAGCCCTTCGGGCCGTTCGCGAGCCTGCCGCTCGACGGGGGAGTCACCCTCGACTACCTCGACTCGTCCCCGGACTCCGCCATCGTCAGCCAGCATCTGGCCTTCCTGGTCTCCGAGGACGAGTTCGACGAGATCTTCGCCCGCATGAAGGACCGCGGGCTCCCCTACTGGGCCGACCCGAGGCACGAGCAGCCGCAGCGGATCAACCACCACCACGGGGGACGCGGGGTCTATCTCGACGACCCCGACGGCCACTCGCTCGAATTCATCACGCATACCTACATCGTCGACTGAACACGCGGACACGGACACGGATCCGGGCCCGGACACCGGCGGCGGGCGTCAGGACTCGCCGTCCGCGGACTCGTCGGACGGCCATGGATCCCGCAGCCACAGATCGTCCGCGGGCATCGGCGCCAGCAGCAGTTCGAGCCCCGCGTCGATCCCCAGCCCGTCCGACTCCGTCCCCGGCGGCACCAGCCGCAGCGTCCGCTCCAGCCACGCCGACACCGCGGCCGACGGCGCCTCCAGAAGCGCGTCGCCGTCGGGGGATGAGAGCGCCACGCACAGGACGGTGCGGCCGTCGACCTTCGTGGGCCAGATCCGTACGTCACCGTGGCCGCACGGCCGGAACACCCCCTCGACCAGGAGTTCGCGTGCGAACGTCCAGTTGACCGGGGTGTCCGAGCCGATGTGGAAGGAGATGTGCACCGCGTAGGGATCCGCCGTGCGGTACGTCAGCCGGGCCGGGACGGGGATGCTGCGCTCGGGCGACAGCACCAGATTGAGCTCCAGTTCGCGTTCCACCACGCTGTGCATGTCAGTGCTCCTTCGTCGTACGGTGCCCGGGGGTGTGGGCCGTACTGGTTGAGAGCCCCGACTCCCGCGTCCATTACGCGACTTCGGGCGAGAACTTGCTCTCACGACGTACCGTGACTCTTTCGTGACCGAATCGAGGTCCAAACGGCTGGATGGACCCGGGGCCGTGCGGTGGTCTGATAGATGTGGACCCTTGAGTTGAGCCCATCGAAGAGATACGGGACCACGGTGATGAGCGCCCCGACCTCGGCGACCGGAGACGGCAGCCCTTCCCCCGGCTACTATCCGGACCCGTCCATCCCCGGCTACGTCCGTTACTGGAACGGCGGGTCCTGGGTACCCGGCACCAGCCGGCCGGCGCCGCAGGCCGGCGAGGCCATGCCGGAACCGCCCCCGGGAGTGGCCGCGGCGCCCCCCGAGCCGGCGGCCCGGCGGACCCCGGCCCCGGCGGTCGAGGAGACGGGGCCGATGTTCTTCGACGAGGACCCCGCGGAGGAGCCGCGTCAGGAACCGGCCTCCGCCTGGCAGGCCGACGCCCGCCGGCAGAGCGGCTTCGGAGGCGAGCGCGACGCCCGCGTCTCCTGGGGCGAGACCCCGCGGGACGCGCGCCCCGCCCTGCCCGCCGCGCAGGCCACGCCGGAGCCGGAGGACGCCAAGGACCCCCGGTACGGGCGGGACTCGCGCGATCCCCGGGTGCCGGGCCAGGCGGAGCCCCCGGCCGATCCCACCGGCGGCGCGCTGCCCGGTGTCAGGGCCCTGGGTCCCGGCCCCGGCACGGGCCAGGCTGACGGCGACTCATCCCCCGAGGGCACGGTCGCGATCCGCGTCCCGCGCCCCGGACGCGGGGGCGCGGGGGGACAGGGCCCGCGTCCGGACGAGGGCACCGGCACCGGCACCCCGCCCCGGGGCGGCGAGGCACCCACCGACGGCACCCTCACGATCCGCCGGGTGGGCGGCGGCCCGCGCGACGAGCAGGCCACCGGCCGTACGGGGCAGACCGAGGGCACCATGGCCATCCGCGCCGTGCGGCCCCGCTCCGCCGGCCCGGCGCCCGTCCCGCCGCAGACACCCCAGCGACCGCGGCAGCCCCAGCCGTACCAACCCCAGCCGCACACCCCGCAGCCCGACCCGCTCGGGTCCCGCTCCATGCAGCCCCCCGCCCCCGGCCCGGTCGCACCCGGCTCCGGCGGCGGCTCGCCCTCCTGGGCGCAGCAGGTGCACCAGCTCGCGCAGTCACCGGGCGCACCGTCCGCCGGCGCCGACCAGGGCGCGGGACAGCCGGTCGTGCCGTGGAAGCCGCCGGTCAACGACCCGTTCCTGCAAGCCGCCCAGGCCCAGGCGGCGGCCCGCCCGGCCGGGCTCGGCAAGCGGTTCGCGGCCCGGCTGATCGACAGCGTCGTCCTCCTCGGGGTCGTCGGCGCCGTCTCCGTGCCCCTGGTGTCCAAGGCGCTCGCCCACATCGACGGCAAGGTCGATGCGGCGAAGCAGACCGGCGAGACCGTCACGGTCTGGCTGATCGACGGCACCACCGCGGGCTACTTCGGCGGGGTGCTCGCCGCGCTGCTGGTCATCGGCGTTCTGTACGAGGCGCTGCCGACCGCCAGGTGGGGCCGCACGCTCGGCAAGAAGCTGTGCGGTCTGGAGGTGCGGGACATCGAGTCGTTCGAGTCCCCGTCCTTCGGCTCGGCGCTGCGGCGCTGGCTCGTGTACGGGGTGCTCGGGGTCCTCGTCGTCGGCGTGCTGAACGTGCTGTGGTGCGTCTTCGACCGGCCCTGGCGGCAGTGCTGGCACGACAAGCTGGCGCGTACGTTCGTCGCGGGGTGACGCCGGGTCGTCCGCGGGTGGTGGCGGCTCCCCCGAACGGCGGGTGAGCCGTTGCGGGCACCCGCACGGCGGGATGCACTGCCCCCATGAGCAACGATCAGCCGACGCCCGGTCAGCCGCCCGAGGACGACCCGTTCCGCAAGCAGCCCCCGCCCGGGGGGCCGCCGCCCGCCGGTGGCACGCCCCCGGGCGGCGGTACGCCTCCTCGTTACGGTGAACCGTACGGCGGGGCCAACCCGCCACCGCCGGGTGACCCGTACGGCGGATCCGCGCCGCCGCCTCCCGGTGACCCGTACGGCGGCAACGATCCGCTCCGCGGCATGCCGCCGCTCGCGCCCATGGGCAAGCGCATTCTCGCGCGCGTCGTCGACTGGATCATCGTCGCGATCCCGCTCGCGCTCATCAGCATCCCGTTCAACGTCTACCACCGCTGGTCGAACAGCTCCGACAACTGGGACGACGCGGTCAACGGCGTGAACGGCGGCGGGCAGTGGGTCTTCCGGATCATCACCATCGTGGCGTTCGTCGGCTACGACGCCGTCATGACGCAGTGGGGCGGCCAGACCCTCGGCAAGCGCCTCTTCAAGCTCCGCGTGGCGATGCTCAACGACGGGCGGGTGCCGGACTCCCGGTCCTCGCTCCTGCGGGCCCTCGTGCTCTGGGTCCCCGCGCTCGTCTGCTGTGCCTGCTTCTGGCCGCTGCTGATCCTGATCCTGATCCTGCTCGACCGGCCCTACCGGCAGGGCCTGCACGACAAGGCGGCGAAGACCGTGGTGGTGGTGTCAGCGCCGCAGTGACGCCGGAACCCGGGTCTCCGCGGCGGACGGCGACCCGGCGGCCCGGCCCGGGGACACGGAGGTGGTGGCATGGTCCGTACGAGCCGGGGAGACCGGCCGCGCGGTGGACGGGCGGTGTGGCTCGGCGGCCTTCACGGACACCAGAACGCCGAGACAGAGGGCGACGAGCGCGATCACCGCGATGCCGGCGACCGACGTGACGCCGGAGAGCAGCAGCATCGAGAGTGTGGCGAGGACGACGGTCGCGGAACCGTAGGCAAGCTGTGCGGCAGTCGGACGCGGCATGGCTGTATCCGTCCCTCGGGGCAATCGGGATTGATTTCGGGGGTATTGGGGGTGTCTCGCGTGTCTGCGCGGAGTCGCTCCGTCAAACGACCCTACGACGGTGGATGCCCGGCGGGAACCGACAGTAAGCGTGACCTAACCCACGGGGCCGGAGCATGGGGGGCGCACGGAATCACGCGCCCCCTCCGTGCGACGCGTCGGTGCGCCCGCGTTCCCCGCGGTCCGGTCCGGCGGCGTCCGGATTCCGGAACTGAACTCGTGCATAGTGCACTTGGCCTGTGCAAGTCAAGGGCTGTCTTTTCTCCTCCAACTCCGGTCGAATGTCGTCACTTGTGACGCGCACCCCGCGCGCGGATCCCCACACATTCGGTCCGCGGACTCCGGGTGCGGGGAGAGGAAACGTCAAGTGACCATCAATCGACGGGCGATCAGAGCGTCCGCGGTGTTCGTGGCCCTCGCCACGGCAGCCGCGACGGCGTCGGCGCTCACCCCGGCCCAGGCCGAGGACAGCCCCACAGCAGGTCCGGCGAGCGTCGAGCGCCGTGATCCGGCGCCGCAGAAGGGCCATGTCGAGCACGACCTCGAAGGTCCGTTCAGCAAGCAGCGGGAGCAGCAGCGCAAGGCGGCCCTGGAGCAGGTCCTGGCCGGCGACGCCAAGGTCCTCAAGCGCGACGGCTCCAAGGTCGTCAAGCTCGACGACAAGAAGTACGTCGAGCTCGGCCGGGAGAAGACCGACAAGATCTTCACGATCCTGGTGGAGTTCGGCGACGAGGTCGACGACACCACCATGTACGACCCCGACGGTCCGGACGGCCCCGAGGCCCCCGTCAAGAAGTACGGCGGCGAGCCCGGCCCGCTGCACAACGAGATAGCGGAGCCCGACCGCAAGGTGGACAACTCCACCGCCTGGCAGGCCGACTACAACCAGCAGCACTTCCAGGACCTCTACTTCGGTGACGGCAAGGACGCGGCCGGCAAGCCGAAGGAGTCGCTGAAGACCTACTACGAGAAGACCTCGTCCGGCCGGTACTCGGTCGACGGTGAGGTCTCCGACTGGGTGAAGGTCAAGTACAACGAGGCCCGTTACGGCTCGAACTACTGCGGCGACTCCAACTGCGCCAACGTCTGGGACGCGGTACGCGACGGCACCGCCGCCTGGGCCGCCGACCAGAAGGCCAAGGGCCGGACGGACGCGCAGATCAAGGCCGACCTCGCGTCGTACGACGAGTGGGACCGCTACGACTTCGACGGCGACGGCGACTTCAACGAGCCCGACGGGTACATCGACCACTTCCAGATCGTCCACGCGGGCGAGGACGAGTCGGCCGGCGGCGGCGCCCAGGGCGGGGACGCCCTGTGGGCGCACCGCTGGTACGCCTACGGCACGGACGCCGGCAAGACGGGCCCCGCGGACAACAAGTCCGGCGGCACGCAGATCGGCGAGACCGGCATCTGGGTCGGCGACTACACGATGCAGCCGGAGAACGGCGGGCTCGGCGTCTTCGCGCACGAGTACGGCCACGACCTCGGTCTGCCCGACCTGTACGACACCTCGGGCGGCGGCGAGAACTCCACCGGCTTCTGGTCCCTGATGTCCTCCGGCTCCTGGCTCGGCCGGGGCCAGGGCGAGATCGGCGACCTGCCCGGCGACATGACCGCCTGGGACAAGCTCCAGCTGGGCTGGCTCGACTACGACGAGGCCAAGGCCGCGACGGCGTCGACCCACAAGCTGGGCGTGTCCGCGTACAACACGAAGAACCCGCAGGCGCTCGTCGTCGAGCTGCCGAAGAAGCCCGTCACCACGACTGTCGTGAAGCCCGCCGAGGGCTCCAAGCAGTGGTGGAGCGACATGGGTGACGACCTCAAGAACACCCTCACCCGCTCCGTCGACCTCACCGGCAAGGCCAAGGCCACGCTGGAACTGGACGGCTGGTGGGACATCGAGGCCAACTACGACTACCTGTACGCCGAGGTGTCGGAGGACGGCACCAACTGGACCCCGGTCGACGGCACCGCCGACGGCAAGGCCATCACCCGTGACGCGGGCGACAAGCCGGCCCTGACCGGTGTCTCCGGCGCCCACAAGAAGCTCGTCTACACGCTGGACGCGTACGCGGGCAAGAAGGTCGACGTCCGCTTCCGCTACCAGACGGACGGCGGCGCGGGCGGCAAGGGCTTCGCGGCCGACACGATCAGTGTCGTCGCCGACGGCACCCCGCTGTTCACCGACAACGCCGAGGCGGACGACGCGGGCTGGACCGCGAAGGGCTTCTCGCGCATCGGTGAGTCGTTCACCCAGGACTACGACCAGTTCTACATCGCGGAGAACCGGCAGTACGTCAGCTACGACAAGACCCTCAAGTCGGGCCCGTACAACTTCGGCTTCAAGGCGCCGAAGGACGGCTGGGTCGAGCACTACGCGTACCAGAACGGTCTGATGGTCTGGCTCTGGGACACCTCCCAGAAGGACAACAACACCAGTGTCCACCCCGGCAAGGGCCTGATCCTGCCGGTCGACGCGCACGCCAAGCCCCTGAAGTGGGCGGACGGCACGCTGATGCGCAACAGGATCCAGGCGTTCGACTCGTCGTTCAGCTGGTTCCCGACCGACTCGTTCAAGCTCCACAAGGCCGACGCCGCCACGCGGATCGCCGCGCAGCCGGGCAAGCCCGTCTTCGACGACCGCAAGGGCACGTACTGGTACGACGAGAACCCGACCGCGGGTGTCGACGTTCCTGACACCAACACCAAGATCTCCATCGTGAAGGAGCCCCTCAGCGGCTCGACGATCACGGTGAAGGTGGACCGTTCAACCAAGTAGAACGGCATCTCCGCAGGTCAAACCATGATCGGCCATCGCCCCCTAGCGGGGCGGTGGCCGATCGTGTTTAGGTGCGTCTTATCGACTCTTATTGACACGACGTCTTACGGGGGGATGAGGAACACATGGCAGGTGGAGGTTTCAGCAGGCTCCCGAACGGGACCGTGGTGGTGGCGCTGACCGTGCCCAGCCCGGCCGCCGAGGGCCGCACCGTACGGATCCTGGTGCACGCGATGAACCGGGCCCGCGCCCTGACCAGGCTGCGGAATCTCGGGCTGCGCGCCGTCTATCTCCGCGGCAACGCGGAGCCGCCCACCCCGGACGAGATCACGGCGGTGCTGCACCATCCGGACGGCCTGGTCTGGCGGGCCACCCCGGAGTGCGCGCAGGAGCTCTGGCAGCCCATACGGGCCCTGCTGCGCCCTGCCCGGCGCTACGGTCCGTCCGAACCGCGCCCGGCCCCCAGACCCGCCTTCACGCCCCCGCCGGCGCTCCCGCCCCCCAGCTCCCCGTTCTGGCGCCGCCCCGGCCTGCGCACGGACAGCGGAAGCGCGGCGTAGCCCCTCCGGGCAGCCCCGCGCTCCGGTGGGGGGGGGGGGGGGGGGGGGGAGGGGGGGGGGGGGAGGGGGGGGCCCCCCGGGGGGGGGGGGGGAGGACACAACACCCCCGAGG
>NZ_JBVJNN010000016.1:0-32348 GCF_055583685.1 Streptomyces sp. NPDC104581 | reverse complement strand
CACCAGGGCCCCTCAAACACCCCAACACCCCCCCCCCCCCCCCTGATGTCGACCCTGACCCCCCCCCCCCCCCCCCCCCCCCCCCCCCCCTCCCCTCCCCCCCCCCCCCGCCCCCCCCCCCACCGGGGGCTACACCACCGGCTTGCCCGTCAGGCGGACACCCGCGTCGCGCAGCTGGGTCAGGGCGCGGTCCGTCGTCTCCCGGGAGACGCCCGCCGTCAGGTCCAGCAGCACATGGGTGGTGAATCCCTCGCTCGCTGCGTCCAGGGCGGTCGCCCGTACGCAGTGGTCCGTCGCGATGCCGACCACGTCGACCTCCGACACCTCGCGCGCCCTGAGCCACTCCGCGAGCCGGACCCCGTTCTCGTCGGCGCCCTCGAAGCCGCTGTACGCCGCCGCGTAGGCACCCTTGTCGAAGACCGCGTCGATCGAACCCGAGGCGACCGCGGGCGCGAAGTTCGGGTGGAAGCCCACGCCCTCCGTACCCGCCACGCAGTGCACCGGCCACGAGTGCTCGAAGTCGGGGCGCGCCGAGAAGTGGTCACCCGGATCGACGTGGTGGTCACGCGTCGCGACGACATGGCGGTAACCGGCCGTCGTCTGGCCGATCAGATCGGTGATGGCGGCGGCCACGTCGGCGCCGCCCGGCACCGCGAGGCTGCCGCCCTCGCAGAAGTCGTTCTGGACGTCCACGACTATCAGTGCGCGGTGCATGGCGGGTGTCCTTCGGTGGGGAGCGGGCGGGGGTCACCGAGCCTATGGCGTCCCGTGCCGGTTGGCCTCTCGGAGCCTGGCGTTCCCGGTCGACGTCCGTTCATGCGTGCCATACCTCCTCCGAACCTCGTGTCCGTCACATGTAGACGGTCGGGATGACCGGCTCTCCGCGCGAGAGCTGGATCGCCGACATCGGCAGCGCCGCACGTGCCTCGACGTGCCGGTCCCGGACCGCGTCCAGGGGTTCGCGCGCCACCACCTCACCGCCCTTGACCAGCTCCACCAGCAGCTGCCGGTCCAGCAGGTCCGCGGGCACCGGCCCGGTCCCGACGACCTCGGCCTCCGCGTGGCCCTCGGCGTCCACCCGCCGCGCCGCCCACTTGCGGCCGCCGACCGACGTCTTGCCGCCCGTCGACCTCTTCGCCACCGCGTGCAGCGGCGCCCCCGGATCGCCGGAGTGGGCACGGGCGACCAGTTTGTACACCATCGAGCAGGTGGGATTGCCGCTGCCGGTGACCAGCTGGGTGCCGACCCCGTACGCGTCCACCGGCGCCGCGGCCAGCGAGGCGATCGCGTACTCGTCCAGGTCGGAGGTGACCACGATCCGGGTGTTCACCGCGCCCAGCTCGTCCAGCTGCTGCCGCACCCGGTGCGCGACGAGCAGCAGGTCGCCGGAGTCGATGCGGACGGCGCCCAGCCCGGGCCCGGCGACGTCCACGGCCGTACGGACCGCCTCCGCCACGTCGTAGGTGTCCACGAGCAGCGTCGTACCGCTGCCGAGCGCGTCGACCTGCGCCTGGAACGCGTCCCGTTCGTTGTCGTGCAGCAGGGTGAAGGCGTGCGCGCTGGTGCCCACCGTCGGGATGCCGTAGCGGAACCCGGCCGCCAGGTCCGACGTGGTGTCGAAGCCGCCCACGTAGGCGGCGCGCGACGCGGCGACGGCGGCCAGTTCGTGCGTGCGGCGCGCGCCCATCTCGATCAGCGGGCGCCCGCCGGCCGCCGCCGACATCCGGGAGGCGGCGGCGGCGATCGCCGAGTCGTGGTTGAGGATCGACAGGATCACCGTCTCCAGCAGCACGCATTCGGCGAAGGAGCCCTCGACCCGCAGGATCGGCGAGCCGGGGAAGTACACATCGCCCTCCTGGTAGCCCCAGATGTCCCCGGTGAAGCGGTAGCCGGCGAGCCAGTCGAGCGTCGCGCCGTCGACGATCCCGCGCTCGCGCAGAAAGCCGATCACGTCCTCGTCGAAGCGGAAGTTCTCGACGGCGTCGAGGACCCGCCCGGTGCCCGCGACGACCCCGTAACGCCGCCCCTCGGGCAGCCGCCGGGTGAACACCTCGAAGACGGAGCGGCGCTCGGCCGTCCCCGCCCGCAGCGCCGCCCGCAGCATCGTCAGCTCGTACTGGTCGGTGAAGAGCGCGGTCGACGGAACTCCGACCCGTCGGCCGCCCTCGTCCTTCACCAGGCCCTTCTCAAGTTCCGCAGAGTTCATACGAGCGATGCTACAGGGATCTCGTCAGTTTGACGATTTCTAGGGAACGGCCGTCTTCCGGCGGGTCGGAGGCGACTCGGCGGGCTCCGGGGCCGCCGTTTGTGCGACAGGCCCCTCCGGGTGGCAGCATGGGGCTGTGAGGCTGTGCATCCCGGGGCGATTCCCGGGACCCCCGGCGGAGAAGAAGGTCGTCCCGAACCGTGAGTGTTGCCCCGACAGAGATCGAACTTCCCGAGTCGGCCGAGGAGACGTTCACCGTCCCGGAACCTGACGTGCCGTGGATGACGATCGTCCACAACGACCCGGTCAACCTCATGAGTTATGTGACCTACGTCTTCCAGACGTACTTCGGCTACTCCAAGGACAAGGCGCACAAGCTGATGCTCGACGTCCACCAGAAGGGCCGCGCCATCGTCTCCAGCGGCAGCCGCGAGGAGATGGAACGCGACGTGCAGGCCATGCACGGATACGGCCTGTGGGCCACGCTCTCCCAGGACACCCGCTGATGGCCGGGCAGTTCGAGGCGATCCCCGGAGGTGGCGCCGCCGTCGCCCTCGACGGGATCGAGATCTCGATCCTGCGCTCCCTCGCCGTCCAGCTCCTCGAACTGATCGGCCCCGGCGACGAACCGGCCGAGGGCGAGGACCCTTCCCCCGCCGTCGGCGGGGAGGCCCCATGGCCGCCCTACTTCGCGGAGGGGCCCAGCGAACCGCCGTCCGACCCCGCGCTCGCCCGGCTCTTTCCGGACGCCTACGGCTTCGGCGACGACACCGACGACGAACTGCGCGCGTACGCCTCCGAGTTCAGGCGCTTCACGGAGAACGACCTGCGTGACCGCAAGCGTGCGGACGGCCTGGCCGTCGTCCGCGGCCTGGACGCCCTCTCCGCGTCCGGCGAGGGCGGGGCCGTACTGAAGCTGACGCCCGACGACTGCCGGCACTGGCTCGGCGCGCTCAACGACCTGCGCCTGACGATCGGCAGCAGGCTGGACGTCTCCGACGAGGACGAGGGCGAGAGCCTGTACCGGCTGCCGGACTCCGACCCGCGCAAGCCGATGGTGATGGCGTACCTGTGGCTCGGGGCGCTTCAGGAGACGCTCGTCGAGACGATGATGCCGTGACGGTCCGGTGTGTGATGCCCTGACGGGTCCGCCGGTCCGGCCTCCGCGCCCCGCTCCCGCGACGGGCCCGTCACAGGGTCCGACCGCCTCCGTCACACCGTCTCCGGACGGACATGCTCCGCTTCCTCGGCGGACACTCAACTCCGGACAACGATCGCGTCACCGCCCCCGCACGCTTTGCGATTCGGGGGGAGATTCGTCCGCTTCTTCCTGTGTGCCGCGCCACAGCCGCCTCCGCGGATCGCGGCCCGGCCCGTGGTAAATCTTCACGACCACCGGCACAGGCTAGGGAGAAAGGGCGCATCACCATGACCTCCCCACAGGTCGACAACACCTCGGACAGGCCCTCCGCGGACACCTCGGAGGAGGGCTACGAACGCGGACTCGGCAGCCGCCAGGTCCAGATGATCGCGATCGGCGGCGCCATCGGCGTCGGTCTGTTCATGGGCGCCGGCGCGAACATCGCCAAGGCCGGGCCGAGCATCATCCTGATGTACGCCCTCGCCGGCGTGGTGATCTTCTTCATCATGCGGGCGCTCGGCGAACTGCTGCTCTACCGGCCGGTCTCCGGCTCCTTCGCGGAGTACGCCCGCGAGTTCCTCGGCCCGTTCTTCGGTTACGTCACCGGCTGGACGTACTGGCTCATGTGGATCGTGACCGGCATGGCCGAGCTCACGGCCGCGGCGATCTACATCCACTTCTGGTTCCCCGCGATCCCCCAGTGGGTCAGCGCCCTGGTGTTCCTCCTGGTGCTCTTCGGCGTCAACCTGATCTCCGTCAAGATCTTCGGCGAGGTCGAGTTCTGGTTCTCGATGGTCAAGGTCACCGCCATCATCGGCATGATCGTCATCGGCCTCGGCGTCCTGACCCTCGGCTTCTCCGACGCCGGCGACACCGCGGCCACCGGCAACCTCTGGCAGCACGGCGGGATCTTCCCCAACGGCATCGGCTCCAGCCTGATGACCCTCCAGGGCGTCATGTTCGCCTACCTCGCCGTCGAACTCGTCGGCGTCACGGCGGGCGAGTCCGAGAACCCGGAGAAGACGCTCCCCAAGGCGATCAACACGCTGCCGTGGCGCATCATCGTCTTCTACGTCGGCGCGCTCACCGTCATCCTCGCCGTCGTGAAGTGGACCGAGTTCAGCGAGGGCGAGAGCCCGTTCGTGCACGCGTTCGCCAGGATCGGCATTCCGCTCGGCGCCGGAATCGTCAACTTCGTCGTGCTGACGGCGGCGCTGTCGTCCTGCAACTCCGGTATGTACTCCACCGGCCGGATGCTCCGCGACCTCTCCGCCAACAAGGAGGCGCCGAAGGCCCTGGGCAGGCTCAACAGGCGCCGGACACCGGCCACCGGCATCGCGGCGTCCGTCGCGCTGATGGGCATCGGCGTCGTCCTCAACTACGTCGTCCCCGAGAAGGCGTTCCTGTACGTCACCTCGGTGGCCACCGCCGCCGGTATCTGGACCTGGATGATGATCCTCATCAGCCACATCAAGTACCGCTCCGCCGTCGTCGCGGGCCGGCTCCCGACGTCCCCGTTCCCGGCCCCGGGCGGCTCGGCCCTGAGCTGGGTGGCGCTGGCGTTCCTGTCCTTCGTGACCTGTCTGATCGCCTACGACTCCGACGCCCGTGTCTCGCTGTACGTCGGCGCGCTCTGGGCGGTGTTCCTCGTCGGCGGCTGGGCGCTGCTCAAGAGCCGCAACCCGGAACTCGCGGCGCGCGCCCCCGAGGGCCCGAACGAGCCGGAGTTCGCCAAGGCCGGCGACTGACACCCACCCCGCGACGTCCCGGCGGCTCCCCGTCGGCCGCCGGGCGTCCCGGCACCCGTCTCACCAGGTGGCCTCCGTGTCTCACACACGGAGGCCACCTGTCTATCCTTCACCCCATGCTGACCATCACCCAGGCGCTGTACGACCAGATCGTCGCCCACGCGCGGGCGGACCACCCCGACGAGGCGTGCGGCGTGATCGCGGGCCCCGAGGACAGCGACCGGCCCGAGCGCTTCATCCCGATGCTCAACGCGGCCCGCTCGCCCACGTTCTACGAGTTCGACGCGGACGACCACAAGAAGCTCGACGACGAGCTGCGCGAGCGCAACGAGGACCTGGTGGTCATCTACCACTCGCACACCGCGACCGAGGCGTACCCCTCCCGCCGGGACATCGACCTGGCGATGGAGCCGTTCGCCCACTACGTCCTGGTCTCCACCGCCGACACCGACGACATGGGCCCCTTCCAGTTCCGCTCGTACCGCATCGTCGACGGCGAGGTCACGGAGGAAGAGGTCGAGGTCGTCTGACAAACTGACGCCGTCCAGGGCGGCAGGACCCAGGAAGCCGGTGTGAATCCGGCACGGTCCCGCCACTGTGACCGGGCCCCGCGCGCGAGCGGGGGCCCGGAAGCCAGGAACTGACCTGTCGCCCTTCTCCCACCATGCCAGGGGACGCGGAAATCCCCCGGAGGAGGCCCAGTCATGCCCTCGCGACGCCACGCGCTCATACCGGCGGTCCTGCTACCGCTGCTGCTCCCGCTCGCCGCCTGCGGCGCCACCCCGGACCCCGTCCGTGCCTCCGGGGCACCGGCCGGCGGATTCCCGTACACCGTCACCAACTGCGGTGTGCGGACCACCTTCGAGGCACCCCCGAAGCGCGTGGTCACGATGAACCAGCACGTCACCGAGATCATGATCGAGCTCGGCCTCACCGACTCCCTCATCGGCACCGCCTGGCTGGACGACGCCGTCCTCCCCGCCTACCGGAAGGCGTACGACAGCGTCCCGGTCATCGCCGAGGAGTACCCCTCCAAGGAGAGACTCCTCGCCGCGAACCCCGACTTCGTCTACGGCGGCTACGCGAGCGCCTTCGCCGCCAAGGACGGCCGCACCCGCGACGAACTCAAGGACGCCGGCATCGACACCCGGCTCAACCTGGAGAGCTGCGCCGAGGGCCGGACCTCCATGGACGACGTGTTCCGCGAGGTCCGCGAGGTCGGCCGTACCTTCGGTGTCGCCGACCGCGCCGAGAAGTGGACCGCCGGAGCGCGCACCACCCTCGCCACCACCGCCGCCGCGACCGAGGACGTGGAGCCCGTCCCGGTCTTCGTCTACGACAGCGGCGACAAGACCGCGTTCACCGCGGGCGGCAGGGGCATCGGCAACGAGCTGATCCGGCGGGCCGGCGGACGCAATGTCTTCGCCGACCTCGACAAGTCCTTCGGCGACGCCACCTGGGAGCAGGTCGTGGCCCGCGAGCCCGAGACGATCGTGATCTACGACTACGGCGCCACCACCGTCGCGCAGAAGAAGAAGCGCCTGCTGGAGGACCCCGTACTGAAGGACGTCCCGGCGATCAGGAACAGGAGCTTCGCCGTCCTGCCGCTCTCCGACGCCGTCCTCGGCGTCCGCGCCCCCGCCGCCGTCCGGCGCCTCGCGGCCCAACTCCACCCAGGGGCGGGACTCTAGAGGGCTCCCGCCGTCATGACCTGCCGGACCCCGCCCGGCCACCGCCGGCTGCGGCACGCCCTCGTGCTCGCCTCGCTCGCCGTGGCCCTCGCCTGCGCCGCCGTCGCCGGGCTCGCGCTCGGCTCCGTCCGTATCCCGCCCGGTGAGGTCCTCACGATCCTCACCGGCGGCGCGGAGCCCAGTCCCTTCCGCACGATCGTCCTGGACGTGCGGCTGCCGCGCGTGCTGCTCGGCGCCGTCGTCGGCGCCGGGCTCGCCGTCGTCGGGACCGTCCTCCAGGCCCTCGTCCGCAACCGGCTGGCCGACCCGTTCCTCCTCGGCATCTCCTCGGGGGCGTCCGCCGGCGCCGTACTCGTCCTGGTCCTCGGTGTCGGCGGCGGTGTCGGCGCCGGGATCACCACCACCGTCGCCATGCCTGCGGCGGCCTTCGCCGGCTCGCTCACCGCCATGACCCTCGTCTACGCGCTGGCCAGGCGCGGCGGCACCATGACCGGCGGGCGGCTCGTACTGGCCGGGGTGACCGTCTCGTACATCCTGTCCGCGCTCACCACGCTCGTCCTGGTCGTCTCGGCCCGGCCCGAACACTTCCAGGAAGCGCTGTTCTGGTCGCTCGGCGGCCTCGGCAGCGCCCGCTGGGGCGCGCTCGCCGTCCCGGCCGTCGTCCTCGCCGCGGGCACCGCCGTCCTCATGGCGCTCGCCAGACCCCTCGACCTGCTGCTGGTGGGGGAGGAGGGCGCGACCGTACTCGGACTGGACACCGCGCGCTTCCGCGCCGCCGTGTTCGTCCTCGCCTCACTCGTCACCGGCGTCATGGTCGCCGCCAGCGGCGCCATCGGCTTCGTCGGACTGCTCGTGCCGCACGCCGCGCGCATGGCGGTCGGGGCAGCGCACCGGCCGCTGCTGCCGGTCGCCGCGCTCGGCGGCGCGGTCGTCCTCGTCGTCGCGGACCTCGCCGCCCGGACCGTCGCCGCGCCGCAGGACATCCCCGTCGGCGTCCTCACCGCCCTCATCGGCGGCCCGTTCTTCCTGTGGCTGATGCGCCGCCGTCCCGAAGGAGCCCCCGTATGAGCGACCGAACGGCCGCCTCGCTGCGGATCGAGGGACTCTCCTACGGAACGGGAGACGGCCGGCACCTCGTCGACGCCGTCGATCTCACCGCCGCACCGGGCGAGACCGTCGGACTCGTCGGCCCCAACGGCAGCGGCAAGACCACCCTGCTGCGCTGTGTGTACGGGGCGCTGCGCCCCACCCACGGCCGGGCGCTGCTGGACGGCGACGACCTGCACACCATGACCGCCAAGGAGCGCGCCCGGCGCGTGGGCACCGTCCCGCAGGACGGGCAGACCGACTTCGAGCTGACCGTCCGCGAGGTCGTCGCGATGGGCCGCTCCCCGCACCGGCGCTTCTGGGAGGCGGACACGGCGGCCGACACCGCGCTCGCCGACGCCGCGCTCGACCGGGTCGGCATCGCGCCCCTCGCCCACCGCGCCTTCCCCTCCCTCTCCGGCGGCGAACGCCAGCGGGCCCTCGTCGCCCGCGCACTGGTCCAGCGGCCCGCGCTCTTCGTCCTGGACGAGCCCACCAACCATCTGGACATCCGTTACCAGCTCGAAGTCCTCACCCTGATGCGGGAGTCGGCGGCGACCAAGCTGCTCGCCCTGCACGACCTGAATCTCGCCGCGTACTACTGCGACCGCCTCTACGTACTCGAAGCCGGTGCCGTCGTCGCGTCCGGGACCCCGGCCGAGGTCCTGACCCCCGCCCTCCTCGCGGCCGTCTACGAGGTGGAGGCCGAGGTCGCACCGCACCCCCGGACCGGCGCCCCCACCGTCGTCTATCTGCCCCAGCCGCCGGTCCCGTCCATCTGACGAACACCGAACGTCCGGAATGAGAGACGGCATACCGGGATGCGGACCGGGAATCGATACGATGACCCCATGGTTTCCCACGACGTGAGCGACAAGACGCCCGGCGAACTGCTGGTCGCGCGGCTGCACGTCGACCTGTGCCGCCTCGCCAGCGCCATGTGTACGGTCGGCGCTGCCGCCTGAGCCCGGCGGAAACGCCCGTCCCGAGCACCACCCCCCGCGCGGGGGCAGAGCCGCGCGCCCGTCACGCCTCTTCTCCGACAGGAGCACACGCCATGGCCATCGAGGTCCGCATTCCGACCATCCTCCGCACCTACACCGACGGAGCCAAGGCCGTCGAAGGCACCGGTGACACGATCGCGGCGCTGCTCACGGACCTCGAATCCCGCCACACGGGCATCCGCGAGCGCATCGTCGACGGCGCCAACGGCGACCAGCTCCGCCGCTTCGTCAACGTCTACCTCAACGACGAGGACGTCCGCTTCCTGGACGGCATCTCCACCAAGCTCACCGACGGCGACAGCGTCACCATCCTCCCCGCCGTCGCGGGCGGCGCGCCCGAGAAGCCGATGCCCGACACGCACACGCTCTGATGCGGTACGACTCCCCGCTCGCGGTCGTCGGCGACACCCCCCTCGTACGGCTGCCCCGGCTCTCCCCGTCGGACGACGTCCGGCTCTGGGCCAAGCTGGAGGACCGCAACCCGACCGGCTCCGTCAAGGACCGCCCGGCGCTGCGCATGGTCGAACAGGCCGAGAAGGACGGCAGGCTCACACCGGGCTGCACGATCCTGGAGCCCACCAGCGGCAACACCGGCATCTCCCTCGCCATGGCCGCCAAGCTCAAGGGCTACAAGATCATCTGCGTGATGCCGGAGAACACCTCTCAGGAGCGCCGCGAGCTGCTCGCCATGTGGGGCGCCGAGATCATCCCGTCCCCGGCGGCGGGCGGCTCCAACACGGCCGTGCGCGTCGCCAAGGAGCTGGCCGCCGAGAACCCCGGCTGGGTGATGCTCTACCAGTACGGCAACCCGGACAACGCGGGCGCCCACTACGCCACCACCGGCCCCGAGATCCTCGCCGACCTGCCGTCCGTCACCCACTTCGTGGCGGGCCTCGGCACCACCGGCACCCTGATGGGCGTCGGCCGCTACCTGCGCGAGCAGAAGCCCGACGTCAGGATCGTCGCGGCCGAGCCGCGCTACGACGACCTCGTGTACGGCCTGCGCAACCTCGACGAGGGCTTCGTCCCCGAGCTGTACGACGAGTCCGTCCTCACCAGCCGCTACTCCGTCGGCTCCGCCGACGCCGTCACCCGCACCCGCCAACTGCTCCAGCGGGAAGGCATCTTCGCTGGCGTCTCCACCGGCGCCGCCCTGCACGCGGCGAT
Organism: Streptomyces sp. NPDC104581; assembly: GCF_055583685.1. Lineage (NCBI taxonomy): Bacteria > Bacillati > Actinomycetota > Actinomycetes > Kitasatosporales > Streptomycetaceae > Streptomyces > Streptomyces sp. NPDC104581. Next base: position 22,305 of record NZ_JBVJNN010000016.1, on the reverse strand, counting down.
CGGGCTCGGCAACAAGGCCGTCAAGGCGGGCGAGAGCGCCGACATCGTCTTCGTCGTCGCCGACGGCGGCTGGAAGTACCTCTCCACCGGCGTCTACACGGCCGCCACGGACGAAGAGGCGATCGAGACGCTCCAGGGCCAGCTCTGGGCCTGAGCCGTCCTTCGCACGGGCGCCGGGCGGGCCTGCTCACGGTCCGCCCGGTCCGGCCCGGTCCACACCACTCCCCCCGGGGGGACGCCGGTCGGCGTGCGGGCCGGACCGGGTTTGTTGCCCGACGGACTCGTCAAGAGCGGAGCGGTCCGGCCTCCGTTGGTCCCGGCCGCCCCTGAACGGGCTTGCGCCGTGGGCCTGTTCGCCGACCGCGCCACCGCCCTCGCGGCACGCGCGCCCGGGGCGCGTCCCGGAAGGCGCCCGAACCGGCGCGGGCCGGGCCCGTCACCGTGCCAGATGCCGCACCTGTCGCCACAGCCCCGGATCCGCCGGCCCCACCCGCCGGCGGAACGCCTTCGCGTCGACCCTCCGCAGCTCGTCCGTCTCCAGGAAGCTGCGCCGTCCGTCCGCGTCGCCCACCGCCTCCGGCGGAAGCGGGATCACACCGGGGCGCTCCTCGTGGAACTTACTGGTGATCTTCGCGACCAGCACCGTACGGCCCCGTACCGAGAGCACCAGACAGGGCCGGTCCTTCGCCCCGGGCCCGTCCTCGTACGGCACCATCGCCCACCAGATCTCACCCGGCCTGGGCTCGCGGTTCCCGGTCTTCGTGCCACTTCCCGCGCCGGTCCCGCCGCCCGTCCTCCTCCCGGCGGGCCCCCGCGGCGGCCTGCGATCCGTGCCGCCCGGCGGCCGGGTGCGCCGGGAGCGCCCGCGCGGGGGCCGCGGGCCGCGACCGCGCCCGTCCACCACCGTGGCGACCATCGCGAGCACCACCACGACGATCAGAGCCACCCACCAGGTCGTGTTCATGCCCCAGACCGTACCCGCGCGATTCCCGGCCATGTGCCCCGCGATCCCCGCCCCGCCGCCCGCGCCGAGGTCCGCCCGAACCGGTGACAGAGCAGGTGAGTTCCCCCACAACGGACCGGTGTGGAGGAGCGACCAGCCCTTTGGCGCTTTACGCTCGACAGACCGAACGACCCCCGTCGCCCCCCTTCCACGCCACGGAGGTTCACGCTCCATGAAGCTCACCGTCGTCGGCTGCTCGGGCTCCTTCCCCTCCGTGGGATCGGCCTGCTCCAGCTACCTCGTAGAGGCCGACGGCTTCCGGCTGCTCCTCGACATGGGCAACGGTGCCCTCGGCGAGTTGCAGCGTCACTGTGGTCTCTACGACCTCGACGCCATCTTCCTCAGCCATCTCCACGCCGACCACTGCATCGACATGTGCGGCTACTTCGTCGTCCGCTACTACCGCCACGACGGCGGACGCTGCGACACCATCCCCGTCTACGGCCCCGACGGCACCGAGCAGCGCCTGACCACCGCGCACGCCGACACCCCGACGGAGAAGTCCATGAGCGAGGTGTTCGACTTCCACACGCTCAAGCCGGGCTCCTTCGAGATCGGGCCCTTCTCGGTCCGTACGGAGAAGCTGGCCCACCCCGTCGACACGTTCGGCATCCGGGTCGAGCACGACGGCAGGTCGCTCACCTACTCCGGGGACACCGGCGTCAGCGAGGCCCTGGTGGAGCTGGCGCACGACACGGACCTGTTCCTCTGCGAAGCCGCGTTCACCTACGGCAAGGAGGACATCCCGGGGCTCCACCTCAACGGCCGTGAGGCCGGCGAGCACGCCGCCCGCGCGCGGGCACGAAGACTCGTCCTCACCCACATCCCGCCGTGGACGGACGCCGAGCGGAATCTGAACGACGCGCGGGCGGAGTACGGCGGACCGGCCGAACTCGCCACGCCCGGCGCGGTGTACGAGATCTGAGCCGCGGGCTCCGGACGGCGGTCGCCGAACGCGCCCGATCCGGACCGCGGAACCGTGCCGGACATCCCCGTCCACGATTCCCGCGCTATGAGCCATGGCATGACGGTGCCCCCGGCCTCTGCGGCCGGGGGCACCGTCGCGCGCTCGCGCGGAGGTCCTACTTCGCCTCGGCCTTCTGGAGTTCCGCCAGTTCCTCGTCCGTCTCCCGGCCGGGCGTCGGCAGGTTGAACCTGACGATGGCGAAGCGGAAGACCGCGTAGTAGACGGCCGCGAAACAGAGTCCGACCAGGGCCAGGCCCCACGGATTCGTCGCGATCCCCAGGTTGAGGAAGAAGTCGACCGCGCCGGCGGAGAAGCCGAAGCCGTCCTTCATGCCCAGGCCCCAGGTCAGCGCCATGGAGACACCGGTCAGCACCGCGTGGATCGCGTACAGCACCGGCGCGATGAACATGAACGTGAACTCGATCGGCTCGGTCACACCGGTGACGAAGGCGGTGAGCGCGAGCGAGAACATCATGCCGCCGACGACCTTGCGGCGCTCGGGCCGGGCGCAGTGGTAGATCGCGAGACAGGCGGCGGGCAGCGCGAACATCATGATCGGGAAGAAGCCGGTCATGAACTGTCCGGCCGACGGGTCCCCGGCGAGGAAGCGAGCGATGTCACCGCTCTTGCCCTCGTACGAACCGGCCTGGAACCACGGGAACGAGTTCAGCAGGTGGTGCATGCCGATCGGGATCAGCGCCCGGTTCGCGACGCCGAAGATACCGGCGCCCGCGGCGCCCGAGCCGACCAGCCACTCACCGAAGTTGTGCAGACCGGCGCCGAGCACCGGCCAGATGAGGCCGAAGGCGATGCCGATGAGCAGACCGGCGAAGGCCGACAGGATCGGGACCAGGCGACGGCCGCCGAAGAAGCCCGCCCAGTCGGGCAGCTTCGTCCGGTAGAACTTCTGGTAGAGCAGGGCGACCACGATGCCCATCACGACACCGCCGAGGACACCCGCGTTCACGGGGGCGTCCGACATGACTATCTTGCCGTCGACGACGTTCGCGACCTGCGGCAGATTTCCGTCCGTGAAGGTGGCGAGGACCTTCTGGAAGACCAGATAGCCGGTGACGGCGGCCAGCGCGGTGGAGCCGTCCGACTTCCTGGCGAAGCCGATGGCGATGCCGACGGCGAACAGCAGCGGCATGTTGTCGAGGATCGCGCCGCCGCCCGCCGCCATGTAACCGGCGATCTTGGTGACGAAGGCGGGGAACGACTCGCGCCCGAGCATGTCGGGGTTGCCGAGACGCACCAGCAGGGCGCCGGCCGGCAGCACCGCGACCGGCAGCATGAGGCTGCGGCCGATGCGCTGCATGACGGACATCACGCCGGAGCCCTTTTTGTTCGCCGCGGGGGCGGCGCTGGCCGTGGACATCAACTTCCTCCAGAGGACAAGGCACCGCCGCTGAGCAGGCACGATGAGGATCGGCGGTGACCCGGGAACACGGCGCGCGGCCATGTGGTCTACACCTATGAGTGGTGTAGACCATTTGTAACACGGTGAGGGTTGAATAAGGAACCTTCGAATCCTCTCGATCCGGACTCGATGGTTCAGGCCGGCGGCCGGGCCGCCGCGGGCGCACGGAAGGGCCCCCGGACCTCATGGTCCGGGGGCCCTTCCAGGGGCTCCGCGCGGGTCACGGCGGGTGGTCCGGCGCCACTGCTCACCCGCCGTCCCCGCTCACCCCTCACCCTCCCCGGCGGCACGCTTCCCTCACTTGCCCGTGTTCCGCCGCTCGACCTCCTCCTCCAGCTCCACCGGCTCCCGACCCGGGGTCGGGATGTCGAACTTCGTGATCGCGAACCGGAACAGCGTGTAGTAGACGACCGCGAAGCAGAGCCCGATCGGGATGATCAGCCAGGGCTTGGTGTCCAGATGCCAGTTGACGACGTAGTCGATCAGCCCGGCCGAGAAGCTGAACCCGGCGTGCACGCCGAGCGCCCAGGTGATCGCCATCGACGCACCCGTCAACAGCGCGTGCAGCCCGTACAGCAGCGGCGCGGCGAACATGAACGAGAACTCCAGCGGCTCCGTGACCCCCGTCACGAACGAGGTCAGCGCCACCGAGACCATCAGGCCCGTCACCTCCTTGCGCCGCTCGGGCCGCGCGCAGTGCGCGATCGCCAGCGCGGCGGCCGGCAGCCCGAACATCATGATCGGGAAGAAGCCCGACATGAACTGACCCGCCGTCGGGTCCTGCGCGAAGAACCGCGTCAGGTCGCCCTGGACCACGGTCCCGTCCTCCGTGGTGAACTCGCCCGCCTGGAACCAGAAGAAGGTGTTCAGGAACTGGTGCATCCCGATCGGGATCAGCAGCCGGTTCGCGACACCGAAGATGCCCGCGCCCCACGCGCCCAGATTGATCAGGTGCTTCGCGAACGCCGTCAGCGCGTCACCCACCGGCTGCCACAGCAGCCCGAACAGCACACCGAGGATCACCCCGAGGAACGCCATCAGGATCGGCACCAGACGGCGGCCGTTGAAGAAACCGAGCCAGTCCACCAGCCTCGTACGGTGGAAACGCTGCCAGACCACCGCCGTGAGCAGCCCGATCAGAATGCCGCCGAGCACCCCCGGATTCTGCGGTTCCCCGTCCGGCAGTTCGGCGGTGACCGTGCCGTCGGCCGGGAACGCCGCCAGTACGTTGTGGTAGACGAGGAAGCCCGCGACGGCCGCCAGCGCCGTGGACCCGTCGGCCCGCTTGGCGAAGCCGATCGCGACCCCGATGCAGAACAGCAGCGGCAGCCCGAAGCTCCCGTCCAGGATCGCGTTGCCGCCCTGGAGGAAGACCTTGGTGGTCCGGTCCCAGAAGGGGCCGTGCAGATACGCCGCGAAGAGATTGCCCAGGCTGACGAGCAGGCCCGCCGCCGGCAGCACGGCCACCGGGAGCTGGAGGCTGCGCCCCACCTTCTGGAGCCCCTGGAAGAGACCGTTCCACCGCCGCCGTCGGTGCGCCGCCGGGGGAGTGGCCGACGCCTCGGCACCCGTCGAACCCATCGGCGTCCTCCCGTGGCACAGTGGTGTAGACCAGTTGCGATACGCTCCCCGGGCCGGGCCGCGGGCGGCGTGTCGCCGGTGACCGTCATCTTTCGGTACGGGGCGGTCACCCGCCCGTGAAGATGGGCCAACCGTGAGTTACCGTGAAAAATCGGATCCACGGTGAACCGGGACCCCACCCCTTGGACAGCAGGGAGCAAGACATGGCCAGCAAGGCTGAGAAGATCGTCGCCGGGCTCGGCGGAATCGAGAACATCGAAGAGGTCGAAGGCTGCATCACCCGCCTCCGTACCGAGGTGGTGGACCCGGCCAAGGTCGACGAGGTCGCGCTCAAGGCCGCCGGCGCACACGGCGTCGTCAAGATGGGCACCGCGATCCAGGTCGTCATCGGCACGGACGCCGACCCGATCGCCGCCGACATCGAGGACATGATGTAGGCGCCGGGCGAAGCCCGCCGAGGGGCCCGATCCCGGACAACCGCCGTACCCGGGCGGAGAACCGGAACCGGGCCCGATCCCAACGGCGGGCCCCAACCCCCCGGTCAGGTCCCGCTAGGCTCACGGCCATGTCTCGAATCGACGGCCGCACCCCCGAACAGCTCCGCCCCGTCACCATCGAACGCGGATGGAGCAAGCACGCCGAAGGATCCGTACTCATCTCCTTCGGCGACACCAAGGTCCTCTGCACCGCCTCCGTGACGGAAGGCGTCCCGCGCTGGCGCAAGGGCAGCGGCGAAGGCTGGGTCACCGCCGAGTACTCGATGCTGCCCCGCGCCACCAACACCCGCGGCGACCGCGAGGCCGTCCGCGGCAAGATCGGCGGGCGCACCCACGAGATCTCCCGTCTCATCGGCCGTTCACTGCGCGCGGTCGTCGACTACAAGGCCCTCGGCGAGAACACGATCGTCGTCGACTGCGACGTCCTCCAAGCCGACGGCGGCACCCGCACCGCCGCCATCACCGGCGCGTACGTCGCCCTCGCCGACGCCGTCGAATGGGCCAGGGGCAAGAAGATCGTCAGGGCCGGCCGCAAGCCCCTGACCGGAACGGTCTCCGCCGTCAGCGTCGGCATCGTCGACGGCGCCCCCCTCCTCGACCTCTGTTACGAGGAGGACGTGCGCGCCGACACCGACATGAACGTCGTCTGCACCGGCGACGGCCGCTTCGTCGAGGTCCAGGGCACCGCCGAGGCCGAGCCCTTCGACCGCGAGGAACTCGGCACCCTCCTCGACCTCGCCACCAGCGGCTGCGCCGAACTCGCCGCGCTCCAGAGCGCTGTCCTGGAACAGACCCTCGAAAGGTAAAGAGGCAACCAAGAGGCGGGGTCCCGCGTCGTTACTGTCGCGACTCTCAAGGGCGGACGGACCTGCCGTACCGCCCTTCCGCACCAAGGGAGGGAACCGACCCATGGCCTCGCGCCGACGCACCGCGGTGACCACAGCCGCCGTCCTGCTCACGCTCACGGGGGCGGCCGGCTGCGGCGCACTCGACAAGGCCCTCGACTGCGTCCAGACCGCCGACGCCATAGCCACCAGCGTCGACAAGCTCCAACAGGCCATCTCCACCGCGACGGACGACCCGACGCAGGCCGAAGAGGCCCTGAACGACATCGACACCGAACTCGACAACCTCAAGGACAAGACCGACAACGCCGACCTCAGCAAGGCGGTCGAGGACCTCGACACCGGCGTCGGCACCGTCCGCGAGGCGATCGAGAGCGGCGACGCCACCCCCGACCTCACCCCCGTGACGGACGCGGCCGCCGAGATAGGCAAGGTCTGCACCCCGTGACGGACCTCCCGGCCCCGGGCGGATAATCGAGGCATGACGCGCCTGATCCTCGCCACCCGCAACGCCGGGAAAATCACCGAACTCGAGGCCATCCTCGCCGACGCCGGTCTCACCCACGACCTCGTCGGCGCGGATGCCTACCCCGACATCCCGGACGTCAAGGAGACCGGCGTCACCTTCGCCGAGAACGCCCTGCTCAAGGCACACGCCCTGGCCCGCGCGACCGGCCACCCGGCCGTCGCCGACGACTCCGGTCTCTGCGTCGACGTCCTCGGCGGCGCCCCCGGCATCTTCTCCGCCCGCTGGGCCGGCACCCACGGCGACGACCGCGCCAACCTGGACCTGCTGCTGGCCCAGCTCTCCGACATCGCGCCCCCGCACCGCGCGGCCCACTTCGCCTGCGCGGCGGCCCTGGCCCTCCCGGACGGCACGGAGCGGGTGGTCGAGGGCCAACTCCACGGCGTACTGCGCCACTCCCCGTCGGGGACGGGCGGCTTCGGCTACGACCCGATCCTCCAGCCGGAGAACGAGACCCGCACCTGCGCGGAACTGACCCCGGCGGAGAAGAACGCGATCAGCCACCGCGGCAAGGCGTTCCGGGCGCTGGCGCCGGTGGTGCGGGAACTGCTGGGCTGAGCGGTCACGCCGAAGGGCCGCCCTGTGGGGTGGCCCTTCGTATGCGGTGCGGCCGGTGGGACTCGAACCCACATGGGATTTCTCCCACGACATCCTAAGTGTCGCGCTTATACCAATTCAGCAACGGCCGCTGGTCGCCAGACATGCTATCGGGCCCGCGATTGATCCGATACGCGACAGCTGCCTATGCCTGGCTTCCAGAAGGGCGTTTTCCACCGCCTCGGCACCACGTGGTGGTCACCGCGTGGCAGTTGGGACAGAGAAGCCGCAGGTTCTCGGCACGGTCGTCGCTTCGGTCGCCGTTGACATGATCTATCTCGAGGGTCATCGGCCGTCCGTGCCACTCGGGTCCGGTCCCGCACCCGGAGCAGCGCATCTCGACGCCGATGTCGAGCAGCGCCCTGCGCAGACGTACGGTTCTGGTGCGGGCCTTCCCGCTGTGCTTGACGAGTACGTCCTCCGGCCTCTTGGCCGGGGTCGGCGACGGTCTGCCGCGCTGGTGTGCCTGCCCCAGAAAGTGTGAGGTGCTGAGACCGTCGGTGGCCACCCAGCCGCGGAGCCGGGCTCGCTGGCGGCTGTTGTCAGGTTTCCCGATCTGCCGAAGAGTCTCGGCGACGGATTCGGACCGGCTCACGGCGTCGCGGAGTTCGGCCGGGGTCGGGCGCAGGTCTGCCCGCGTGCCACCCTCTTGGCGGCGGAAATGTGAGACATCGATGCCGAAGTGAGCGAAGCGCCTGAGCAGATACCGGCGCAGTCGGCCGTAGGGGCGCGTGCCGAAGAGCGCTATGACCTCGTCGACATCGGAACACCGCTCCGCCGCCTCGACCAGCTGCTCGCGTGTGTAGCGAGTGCTCCCTCTCATCGGCCGCGCGCCGCCGGCACTGCGGGAAGCCTCGCCGCTGTCCGGCTTTCCCTCGCGAGCCGCCGGTAAGTGTCGGTCGCCGAGTGGCAGTTGGGGCACAGGAGGCGAAGATTCTCCAACCGGTTGTCGTGCCAGTTCCCGTCGATGTGGTCCACTTCGAGCGGGAGGGGCCGGCCCCGCCAGACGGGGTCCGTACCGCACAGCGCGCAGCGCTCGGGGACGCCGAGCGCGGTCATCGCCACCTTCAGCCGTGCGCCCGGTACACGCCGTGCGACGGAGGTCTCCTGCTCCACCAGCAGTTCTCGCGGCGTCCCTCTACGCCTCGGCCCTCCCGCGCCGGACGGCTGAACGAAGTGGGACGTGTCGATGCCGAGGGCTCTCACACGGCGGCTGATGTGGGTGTGGTGGCCGCCGACCACGTCGAGTCCAAGGCGTCGCAGCACATCGCACATGGTCGTCGAGGCCGCCACGGCGGGCGCGAGTACTTCCCTGGTCCAGCGTGTTCCCTCCCGCTGGAAGTGGGAGGTCGTGATGCCCATCGCCTTCATGCGGTCCCGTATATAGCGTCGTGTCGAACTCCGGGGATCCACGCCCAACTTGACCAGTGCCTCCGACAGCGTCCGTGACGAGGCAGCCGCTTCGGCGAGGCGCCGCCGCGTATAGGGACTCACCGGCATGATGTCGCTCCGTATCCGGCCGCGCGTTCGCGGCCCCGTACGGAGCAACGAACCGTTAATCGGATGGTCACGACCAAAATGTGGACAAGTCGCGGCACACGCCGTGGCGAACAGCGAAGATCAGGTCTCAGAACCTCCGCTCGGCCGCCATCGCCGTGACCAGCGCCACGGCCTCCTCCTGGGTCTCCACCGACGGCGGCGACCCCTCCAGCGGCTGACGCGCCGTCTCCCTCATGCAGGCCACCGCGACGACGCCGACCAGGGCCGCGAACATCGCGTAGTACGCGGGCATCAGCTTGTTGCCCGTGAGCCCGATCAGACCGGTGATCACGAACGGGGTCGTACCGCCGAAGAGGGACGCGGAGAGGTTGTAGCCCACCGACAGGGACCCGTAGCGGACGCTCGTGGGGAAGAGCGCGGGCAGGGCCGCCGACATGGTGCCGAGGAGGCAGACCAGGGAGAGCCCCAGCATGGCCATCCCGGCGACGACCGCGAGGTAACTGCCCTGTCCGATCAGCAGGAACGCCGGAAGGGAGAGCACCAGGAAGCCGAACATGCCGGCCATCAGGAGCGGCTTGCGGCCGAAGTGGTCGCTGAGACGGCCCACTTGGTTGATGATCGCCATCAGCGCGACCATCACGCCGAGCAGGATGAGCAGCCCGTGGGTGTCGCTGTAGTCGAGCTCGTCGGAGAGGTACGTCGGCATGTACGACAGCAGCATGTAGTCGGTGACGTTGTACGCGCCGACGAGACAGACGCAGAGGATCAGCCTCGGCCAGTGGTCCTGGAAGATCTTGCCGAGGTCCGAGGTGGTGCTGCTCTCGACCGCGTCGGCGGCCTCGGACGTACGCGCCGAGTCCTGCTCCATCCTGGCGAACGCGGGGGTCTCGTCCAGCCTCAGCCGCAGATAGAGACCGATGAGTCCCAGCGGCGCGGCGACCAGGAACGGTACGCGCCAGCCCCAGGCCGCCATGCCGTCGGAGCCCAGCCAGGCGGTGAGCCCGGTGACGAGCCCGGCCGCGCCGACGTACCCCGCGAGCGTGCCGAATTCGAGGAAGCTGCCGAAGAAGCCGCGCCGTTTGTCGGGGGCGTACTCGGCGATGAAGGTGGACGCCCCGCCGTACTCGCCGCCGGTGGAGAACCCCTGCACGAGCCGGAAGAGGATCAGCAGAACGGGGGACCAGAAGCCGATGGTGGCGTACGACGGGATCAGCCCGATCGCGCCGGTGCCGACCGCCATCAGGATCATGGTCATGGCCAGGACCTTCTTGCGGCCGATCCGGTCACCCAAAGGACCGAAGAACATGCCGCCGAGTGGCCGTACGAGGAAGGCCACCGCGAAGGTCGCGAACGAGGAGAGGAGTTGGACGGTGTCGTTGCCCGAGGGGAAGAAGACGTGGCCGATGGTGACGGCCAGATAGCTGTAGATCCCGAAGTCGAACCACTCCATGGCGTTGCCGAGCGACGCCGCCTTCACGGCCCGCCTGACGGCCGCCTCGTCGGTGACGGTGATGTCCGACCTGCGCAGTCGTGGGTTCCTGCGGCGCCGCAGGGCCCGGAAGAGACGCGGGTGACGGCGGGCCGCCGGAGAGTCGGCAACCTGGTCGCGCTCGGGTGCCGCCATGGTCCGGTTTCCTTTCCTCGGGGACGTGAGTCCTCGGGAAAGCCTCCGCACCGCGCCGCGGGACCCGCAAGCCGGGGCCACGGCGCCGGGGACCCCGGCTCGGGCCCCCGGCCGCTGCCCCGGACGGCGGACGCTAGATGCCGAGATCCTTGATGATCTTCGCGACGTGGCCGGTGGCCCGGACGTTGTACAGCGCGCGCTCGACCTTGCCCTCCTCGTCGACGACGACCGTCGAGCGGATGACACCGGTCACCGTTTTGCCGTAGAGCTTCTTCTCGCCGAACGCGCCGTAAGCGGTGAGGACGGCCTTGTCGGTGTCGCCGACCAGCGTGACCTTCAAGTTCTCCTTGTCGCGGAACTTGGCGAGCTTCTCCGGCTTGTCGGGCGAGACGCCGATGACGTCGTAGCCGGCGCCGGCCAGCACGTCGAGGTTGTCGGTGAAGTCGCAGGCCTGCTTGGTGCATCCGGGGGTAAGCGCGGCGGGGTAGAAGTAGACGATGACCTTGCGTCCCTTGTGGTCGGCGAGCGAGACGTCGTTGCCGTCCGCGTCGGGCAGGGTGAAGGCGGGGGCGGTGTCGCCCGGCTGAAGTCGCTCGCTCATGGTTCTCCTCGGTACGGGGCGGGCAGACCGCCCGGTGGTATCGGGCCGAGCGTAGTAGGGGCGCCGCGGGGTGCGAGAGCGGCCGAGCTGACAGACTGTCGGTGCACGCGAAGGACCGAAGGACCAAAACAACCGGATACGACGACGGAGGCAGCGCGGTGTCGGATGCCAGGACCCCTGCGCAGATCGAGGCGGACATCGTCCGCAGGCGCGACCAGCTCGCCGAGACGCTCGACGAGATCGGGGTGCGGGTGCACCCGCAGACGATCATGGGTGACGCGAAGGCCCGGATGGTTTCCCGGGTGGACCAGACCGCGGGCAAGGCATATGTCGCGGTGAATCGCACGGTGACGGGCGTGAAGCACAAGTTCGTCTCGGAGGACGGCGCTCCGCGGCTGGAGCGGCTCGTCCCGGTCGCGCTGGTGGTCGTGGGTGTGGTCGGCCTGCTCACGCTGTCGGCGCGCCGTCGCCGGCTCTGAACACGGGGCCCGTCATGGGGCGGCGGTCCGGGCGGGTAGGTTCGTGGGCGTGAGCGACAACTCCCCCGACACCGCCAGTGACAAGCTGCCCATCCGGATGCTGCACGACCGCGTGCTGGTCAGGACCGACATCCCGGAGGGCGAGCGGCGTTCGTCCGGCGGCATCGTCATCCCGGCGACCGCCGCCGTCGGCCGGCGCCTCGCCTGGGCCGAGGTGGTCGCGGTCGGCCAGAACGTGCGGACGGTGGAGCCCGCGGACCGGGTGCTGTACGACCCCGAGGACCGTGCCGAGGTCGAGGTGCGGGGCGTGGCCTACGTACTCATGCGGGAACGGGACCTGCACGCGGTCGCGGCCGACCGTTTCGAGGGGTCGGAGGACTCCACGGGCCTGTACCTCTAGACGACGCGAGACGGAGCGGCGAGCACGACGGACGGCGGAAGGGCCCGGTGACCATCGTCACCGGGCCCTTCCGCCGTCTCTTTGCTACGTTTGGGGGACCCCGACGAGACGCGCCGTACCGGGTCAATCGAAAGACGACGCACCCCCTGTTCGCGTTCTCGCCCGGAGGTGCCGTCATGGCCTGGGTCCTGCTTGTCGTCGCCGGTCTGCTCGAAGTCGGCTGGTCGATCGGGATGAAGTACACCGAGGGATTCACCCGGTTGTGGCCGAGCGTGTTCACCGGTGCCGGAATCGTCGTCAGCATGCTGCTGCTCTCCCAGGCCGCCAAGACGCTGCCGATCGGTACGGCGTACGGCGTGTGGGTCGGCATCGGTGCGGCCGGGGCCGCCGTCGTCGGCATGGTGGTCCTCGGCGAGCCGGCGACCGCCGCGCGGATCTTCTTCGTCTGTCTGCTGCTGGTGGCGGTGGTGGGCCTCAAGGCGACGTCGGGTCACTGAGGGCCGTCCCGTACTCCCCGGCGGGTCGGGCCACCCGGGGAGTACGGGTGTCAGTGAGGCGGGTGTACGGCGCGGGGCGTGGTGCTCCGGGTGGCTCCGTCCGCCGCGCCGCCCCCGTCGTCCGCCGCGCCGCCGCCTCCGATGAGCCCGTCGGTCAGTCCGTTCTGCCGGCCCTGGCCTCGGCCCTGTGCGCCGCCGTCGCCCTGACCCCCGTCCGTACCGCCGCCGTCGGAGCCCCCGCCGCCGCCCGGTGTCCGGCCCTGGTTCCCGCCGGGGCCGGCGCCCTGGCTCTGGCCTTGCGCCGTGCCCCCGCCCTGTCCGGAAGGCCCGCCCGGCCCACCCTGCCCGCCCGGCGCGTCGGGCTCTCCGGACTCGCCGGGGTACTCCGACCGGCCGCCCGACGAGGGCTCGTCGGGCGGGCCCGACTCCTCGTCCGGCGGGGAGATGTCCTCCACGCCGTCCTCCAGGGTCAGTTCGAAATCCGTGGGCTCGGTGCCTTCGAGCGCCGCCGCCGTGAACTGGCCCCAGATCTGCGCGGGCGGCCCGCCGCCGTTGACGCGGTCCAGACCGAGCGCGCCGTACAGCGGTTTCTGCCGCGCCGTCCCGGGGTCCGCGCCCATGATCGCGACAACGGTCGCGAGGTCGGGTGTGTAACCGGCGAACCAGGCCGCCTTGTCGTCCTCCGCCGTCCCCGTCTTGCCGGCCGCAGGGCGGTTCGCGGACTGGGCCGCCATGCCGGTGCCGTCCTCCACCACGCTCCGGAGAATCGCCGTGGTGGTGTCGGCGGCCTGGCGGCTGACCGCCTGCCCGGGCTTCTGGCGCGGCAGTTCGACGGTCCTGCCGTCCTTGGTGATCTTCGTGACCATCGTGTACGTGCCGTGCGCGCCGTGGTTGGCGAGCGTCGCGTACGCCTCGGTCATGTCGAGCACGCTCGCCGTCGCCGGGCCGAGGGCGATGGAGGGCGAGGCGGTGAGATCGGGGGTGTCGCCGGGGATGCCGAGGTCGACCGCGGTGCCGCGGACCCGTGCGGGGCCCACGTCCTGCGCCATCTGCGCGTACACGGAGTTGACCGACTTGTCGGTTGCCTCGCTGACGGTGACGTCTCCGTAACTGATGTCGTCCTCGTTGGCGGGGTCGTAACCGGTGGGTCCGTCGGGGCCCTGCACCATGCGCCTGTTGGTGCCGTCGTAGACGGTGTTGGGCGTGATCCGCTCACCGTCCTGGGTGTGCGACCCGTTCTCGACGGCGGCGGTGAACACGAACGGTTTGAAGGTGGAGCCGACCTGGTAGTCCCGGCGGGTCGCGTTGTTCACGTACTGCCGCGTGTAGTCGACACCGCCGTACATGGCGACGACCCCGCCGGTCGCCGGGTCGATGGAGACCCCGCCCACCCGGACGTTCCGGTCGGCCGCCCGCTTGTCGTCCACCTTCGTCATGACCTGTTCGTCGACGGCCGCGACCAGGGCGTTCTGCTTGGGCCGCTGGAGCGTGGTGGTGATCCGGTAGCCGCCGCTGGCGAGCGTGCTGTCGTCGATGATCTTGTTCTCGGTGAGGTAGTCCTCGACCGCCTGGACGATGTAGCCGCGCTGCCCGGAGAGGCCGGTGGACGGCTTGGCCTCACCGGGCGCCGGGAAGGTCAGCGCGGCCCGGTCGGCGGGGGAGAGCCACTTCTCGGTGACCATGCCGTCGAGTACGTACTTCCAACGGCCCTCCGCCTGCGCCCTGTTCTCCGGGTGCACCGCCACGTCGTACGCGCTGGGCGCGTTGAGCAGCGCGGCCAGGAAGGCGCCCTCCGCCGTGTCGATGTCCTGGATGTCCTTGCCGTAGTAGGCGTGCGCGGCGGCCTGGACACCGTAAGCGTTGCGCCCGAAGTAGCTGGTGTTGAGGTACCCCTCCAGGATCTGCGCCTTGCTCTCCTCCCGGTTCAGCTTGATCGCGATGAAGAACTCCTTCCCCTTGCGGACGACGGTCTGTTCCTGCGCGAGGTAGTAGTTCTTGACGTACTGCTGGGTGATCGTGGAGCCGCCCTGCGTGCCTTTGCCGGTCATCGTGTTCCAGGCGGCGCGGGCCATGCCCTGGGGGTCGACGGCGGGTTCGTTGTAGAAGTCCCGGTCCTCGGCGGCCAGTACGGCGCGGCGGACGTGCGAGGGGATCTGGGAGAGCGGCACGTTCTCGCGGTTGACCTCGCCGTCGCGTGCGAGCTGGCTGCCGTCCTCGTACAGATACACGTTGGACTGGGCGACGGCGGCGACGTTGGCGGGCGGGATCTTGACCAGGGTGTAGCCGCCGATGAAACCGCCGATGAGGATGAACGCGCAGGTCAGGAAGGCGCCGAACAGCATCCGCCAGGTGGGCAGGATCCGCCGCCAGCCGGTGCGCCCGCGGCGGCCCGCGCGCCCCTCGCGGCCGGTCCCCGGGCCGGCGCCCCTGCCGTCGAGGGCGGCCGGGCCGCCCGTCACCGTGCCGGGGACGCGGTCCGTCGGGTCGCGCGGGTCCCAGCCCTGCTGCTGCGCGTCGCTCATGTGTACGGAGGCTCCTCGACCGGGTTGCGTATCGGGCGTTACGGGTTATTCGGGTGATTCGTGTGAGGCACTATGAAACACGGTCGGACCGGTGCGGAGCCGCCGACCGGATAACCGCTCGCGGTGGCTGACTCCCTTGGGCTAGGGTCGTGCGCTTTGGTGCCGTACAGCGGGAACGGCACGGGGACATCACACGTAACGGGCCCGAGGGGGAGTGCTGACGTGCGTCTGTACGCGGTCGTCGCGGCGGGTGGCTTCCGCCGCCACGCGACATACCGGACCGCCACGGCCGCCGGGGTGTTCACCAACACCGTCTTCGGCTTCATCGTGGCGTACACCTACACCGCGCTCTGGGACCAGCGGCCGCAGCTCGGCGGCTACGACCTCTCGCAGGCCCTCACCTACGTCTGGCTCGGCCAGGCGCTCCTGATGACCTGCGCCATGATGGGCGGCGGCTTCGAGGACGAGCTGATGGAGCGCATCCGGACCGGCGACGTCGCGATCGATCTCTACCGGCCGGCGGATCTCCAACTGTGGTGGCTGGCAGGCGACCTGGGGCGCGCCGCCTTCCATCTGATGGGGCGCGGGATCGTACCCATGGCGCTCGGCGCGCTCGCCTTCGACCTGGCGCTGCCCGGTGATCCGCTGACCTGGCTCGCCTTCCTCCTCTCCGTGTTCCTGGGGGTGGTGGTCAGCTTCTCCGTGCGCTTCCTGGTCGCCCTGTCGGCGTTCTGGCTGATGGACGGCGCGGGCGTGGGCCAGATCGCCTTCCTGACCGGGCTGTTCTTCTCCGGGATGCTGCTGCCGCTGACGCTGTTCCCCGGTCTGCTCGGCGAGATCGCGAGAGTGCTGCCGTGGTCGTCGCTGCTCCAGGTGCCGGCGGACGTCTTCCTCGGCCGCCACACCGGCTGGGGGCTGCTCGGGGCGTTCGCCTTCCAGGCCGGCTGGGCGCTGGCGCTGCTGACGCTCGGCCGGCTGGTCCAGTCCGTGGCGACGCGACGGGTGGTGGTGCAGGGTGGCTGACGGGATGGCGGACGCCGGGGTGGCCGACATCGGGGCGGGCACCGGCGAGTGGTCGCGCTCGCCGCTGTGGGAGGGGCTGCGCGCGTACGGCCTGATCGTGGCCATGTGGGTGCGGTCGACGATGGCCTACCGCGCGTCGTTCGCCATGACGGCCTTCGGGAACTTCGCCGCGACCGCCTTCGACTTCGTCGCGATCCTGCTGATGTTCTCCCACGTCGACCAGCTGGGCGGCTACTCGCTGCCCGAGGTCGCCTTCCTGTACGGAGCCGCGGGCGCGGCCTTCGGGCTGGCCGATCTGTGCATGGGCTCGATGGACCGGCTGGGCCGCCGGGTCAGGGACGGCACCCTCGACACCCTGCTGGTGCGGCCGGTGCCGGTGCTCGCGCAGGTCGCGGCGGACCGGTTCGCGCTGCGGCGGCTGGGCCGGATCACCCAGGGCCTGCTGGTGTTCGGATACGCGCTGACGGTGCTGGACATCGACTGGACGCCGCTGAAGATCGCCATGGTCCCGATGATGCTGCTCAGCGGCGCGACGATCTTCGCGGCGGTGTTCGTGGCGGGCGCGGCGTTCCAGTTCTGGGCACAGGACGCCGCCGAGGTGCAGAACTCCTTCACGTACGGCGGCACCACACTGCTCCAGTACCCGCCGACGGTCTTCGCGAAGGACCTGGTGCGCGGGGTGACCTTCGTGGTGCCGCTCGCCTTCGTCAACTGGCTGCCCGCGCTGTACGTGATGGGCCGTGAGGACCCGCTGGGGCTGCCGGACTGGGTGGCGTTCCTGCCGCCGCTGGTCGCGGTGGGGAGCTGTGTGCTGGCGGGGGCGGCGTGGCGGGTGGGGCTGCGCGCGTACCGCAGCACGGGGAGTTAGGGGCGATGGGCACGGACCGGGGACGGGGATCAGCGACGGGAGAGGGACACGTGAGGGACATGGACGCGGACGGCTCGGGCCTCATCGAACTGGACGGCGTCGAGAAGGTCTTCGACGTCCGGAGGAGGGCGGGTCTGCTGCGCCGCCAGAAGCACCAGGTGCGCGCGGTCGACGGCATCACCTTCCGGGTGGCACGCGGTGAGATGGTCGGCTACATCGGCCCCAACGGCGCCGGCAAGTCCACCACCATCAAGATGCTCACCGGCATCCTGACGCCGAGCGCGGGCCGGCTGCGCGTCGCCGGAATCGACCCGTCGCGCGAGCGCACGAAGCTGGCGCGCCGGATCGGCGTGGTGTTCGGCCAGCGCACGACCCTCTGGTGGGACCTGCCGCTGATCGACTCCTACCGGCTGGTGCACCGCATGTACCGCATCCCGGACCGGCGCTACCGGGAGAATCTGGAGCGCTGTGTCGAACTGCTCGAACTGGCTGAGCTGTTGGAGGTCCCCGTACGGCAGCTCTCGCTCGGCCAGCGGATGCGCGGCGACATCGCGGCGGCGCTGCTGCACGATCCGGAGGTGCTGTACCTCGACGAGCCCACCATCGGTCTGGACGTGATCTCCAAGGCCAGGGTCCGGGAGTTCCTGCGGGACCTGAACGCGGAGCGCCGTACGACGGTGGTGCTGACCACGCACGACCTCACCGACATCGAGCAGCTCTGCGAGCGGGTCATGGTCATCGACCACGGCCGGCTGATGTACGACGGGGTGCTCGCCGGGCTGCACGAGGTGGGCGCGAGTGAACGGACACTGGTCGTCGACCTCGAACGGGAGCTGCCGGCGGTCGAGCTGCCGGGGGCGCGCGTGGTGAGGGTGGAGGGGCCGCGGCAGTGGCTGGCGTTCCCGGCGGCGGAGTCGGCGGCGCCGCTGGTGGCACGGATCGCGGCGGAGTATCCGTTGGTGGACCTGTCGGTGCGGGAGCCGGACATCGAGTCCGTCATCGCGGAGATGCTCTCCCGGAGGAAGCTCCCGGAGCCGGCGGAGCGATCGGCGCTGTGACGTCCGACTCACCTTTGACTAGTCTGAGCGTATGACGAGTGAACTTCCCGAGATGCGCGCCTCCGACGCCGAGCGCGAGCGCGTCGCCGAACTGCTGCGCGAGGCCGTGGCCGAGGGGCGCATCGACATGGCGGAGTTCGACACCCGTCTCGACGCGGCGTACAAGGCCCGTACACACGGCGAGTTGGAGCCGCTCGTACGCGACCTGCCGGCGGTGGGCACGGCGACGGGCGGCCTGGCGCGTACCGGCGACGAGGACGGGCGCGGGCGGTGGGCGGCGAAGGTCGGCCGGGGCGCCGCGACGTCCAAGTGGGCGCTCGCCATCTGGGGCGGATTCAACCGCAAGGGCTCGTGGACGGTCGGTCCGAAGTTCGTCGCGACGGTCTGCATGGGCGGTGGCGAGATCGATCTGCGCGAGGCGCAGTTCGAGCAGCGTGACGTGGTCATCCGCTGTTTCACCCTGATGGGCGGCGTCCACGTCACCGTACCGCCGGACATGGACGTCACGGTGCGCGGCTTCGGGATCATGGGCGGCTTCGGGGAGAGCGGCGAGGCCACCGATGTGAGTCCCGGGTCGCCCCGGGTGATCGTCACGGGGTTCTCGATGATGGGCGGCGTGGGCGTGGAGCGCAAGATGAGGGCGGCGGAGAAGCGCCGTCTCAAAGAGGAGCGCAAGAAGGCGGAGCTGGAGAAGAACAGGCTCCGCAAGGAACTGGACTGAGCGGACGTCGGGCGGGCCTCCGGAGCTGAGCGCGGAGCCCGCTTTCGGTGCCGGGCGGGCCCGCGAGGGCGCCCGCAGGGCTGGGCGGGCCCGCGTGCCGGCTCGCGGACCTGAACTGACGTGCGGGCCGGTCTTCGGAGCTGAGCGCGGGGCCCGCTTTCGGTGCCGGGCGGGCCGTGAGGTCGCCCGCGGGGCTGGACGGATTCGCGGCCCGGCACTCAGCCCTGAGCGACCTCCGCCCCCGCGGTCAGAGCTGGGCGGGCTCCTTGCCGATCAGGTCTCCCAGCTTCACGAAGCGCCCCATGGCCCGGTAACCGGCGTCGCTCGGATGCAGACCGTCCCCCGAGTCGTACTCCGGCCGCAGCCGGTCGGGGGCGTACGGATCGCGCAGCAGCCGGTCGAAGTCGACGGTCCGGTCGAAGACCTCGCCCGACCTGATGGCGTCGTTGACCCGGTCCCGTACGGACTCCAGCTCGTCGGTGTGGCGCGGGTTGCCGCCGAAGGGGGTGAGCGTCGAGCCGACGACCCGCAGCCCGCGGGCGTGCGCCTGCCGGGTGAGGGCCTTCAGACCGGCCGTGATCCGGTCCGGATCGGTCTCGTGCGGCTCGCGGATGATGTCGTTGATGCCCAGCTCGACGAAGACGGCCTCGGTCCCCGCCCGTTCCAGGACGTCGCGCCCGAAGCGGGAGACACCGCTCGGTCCCTTGCCGACCGCCAGGCTCTGCCGCAGCAGACGGTTGCCGCTGATGCCCGCGTTGACGACTCCGAGACCGCTGCCGCGCACCCGGTCCGCCAGCGTGTCGGTCCAGCGCCGGTCGGCGTCGTACGACGAGCCGATGCCGTCGGTGATCGAGTCACCGATGACGACGACCGAGCCCCGTGCCTGCCGGTTGAGCACATCGACCGCGGTGAGGTAACGCCACACCGGGGCGCGCTCGATGTACGCGCTCGGACTGACGTCCCGCGTACGGTCCCCCAGCGCCGTGTACGACGTCCGCAGGGCGCGCGGGTGGTAGGTGACGGGACCGCCGGGCGCGGGCGTGTAGACGGTCACCAGCAGGTCCGTGTCGGGCGCCACCCGGAGCCGTACGGGGTCGCTGACGACGCGCCCGCCCGGCGGCACGACGACCGACGTCCTCTTACCGAAGGTGACGCGGCGCATGGTGCCGGCGGCGGCCTCGGCGTCCTCCTTGTGCCGGGCGACGGCGATCGAGGCACTGCCGATGAGCAGGGCCTCGCGGCTGAAGAGGTTGGAGAGGGTGATGCGGGCGGCGCTGCCGCCGATGCTGGTGTGCACGACGTTGCGTAGCGAGCGGCCGACATGGCCGCGGGGCACACCGGGCTCGATCCCGGCCGGCGCGGCGGCCCAGGTCCCGACCCACGCGTCTGCGGACGCCGGCGCGGCGGACCCCACGGACGTACGCCCGCCGCCGCCCGCCCCGCTTCCGGAGGCCGCCGCCCGGTCGATGCTGTTCTCGTCACGGCCCCCGCCGCCGCCGAGCGCGCCGACCCCGGCGAATATCGTGACGCACACCAGCGCCACTATCGCCAGAAGGCCCGCGAGCAGGGCGAATCCCCGTTGTCTGTTCATGTCCCCCGTGTCTCCCTCACCTACGTACAAAGGACATCATCCGGCATGGCGCGGGAACTCGGGATGCGCCCCGGGAGTACGAGAGGTAGGGACAATGCGTACGGGTGGGCAAGGGCCCCGTCGACGGGCCGTATCCGGGTACACGACGGCAGGGCCCGGGCCCGGCGGCGACAGCGGCACGGCGGCACGTATGCGGATGGGTGGAGTGAATGGAACGACGCGATCCGGCTGATCCGGGCAGGGTGAGGGGTACGGGGGCGGACGCGGCCGGGCCGGCGCCCGGGTGTCCGGCGCCCGAGGGGCCCGCGGCCGGGCGGTCCCTGCCCGTGGGCGGCGGCGCGGACGCGGCGGGCTCCGGCCGTACGGAGGGGGCCACTTCCGGGCCGGCCCGCGCGGGCCGGTCGGCGACGGCCATCACCTCCCGTCCGGAGCCCGGAGAAGGCGCGGGCTCCTCGGGTACGGGAGCGGGCTCCGGCCCTGGGAGCGGTAACGGGCGCGGCGGCGGCTCGGGCCCCGGACCGGGTCCCGGGTCCGGCCCGGCAGCCGGTTCCGGCGGCTCGGGCCCCGGCAGGCGCCCGCCGTTCTCCCCCCTCGGCTCCCTCGGTTTCACCGCCGCCGACGAGGAGAAGCGGCGCGGCGTCCGGCGTATGAAGGCCACCGCGACCGGCCTGCTGCTGTTCGTCGCGGTCATCTACATCCTCGCCACCTGGGCGGAGAACTCGGGCGTCACCGGCTGGCCCGGCTATGTCGCGGCGGCGGCCGAGGCCGGCATGGTCGGCGCGCTCGCCGACTGGTTCGCCGTCACCGCGCTGTTCCGCCACCCGCTCGGCCTGCCCATCCCGCACACCGCGATCATCCCGAACAAGAAGGACCAACTCGGCGCTTCGCTGGGCTCGTTCGTGGGGGAGAACTTCCTCTCCTCCGACGTCGTACGGACCCGGCTGCGCGGGCTGGGCATCGGCGGCCGGCTCGGCGCCTGGCTCGCCGAGCCCGCCCACGCCGACCGCGTCACCGCCGAACTCGCCACCGCCCTGCGCGGCGCGCTGACCGTCCTGCGGGACAGCGACGTCCAAGCCGTCGTCGGCGAGGCGATCACCCGCCGCGCGAACGCCGCCGAGATCGCCCCCGGCATAGGGAAGATGCTGGCGCGCGTCGTGGACGACGGCGCCCACCACCGCGCCGTCGACCTGATCTGCGCCCGCGGGCACGACTGGCTGGTCGAGCACGGCGACTCGGTCGTCGACGCGGTGCAGGGCGGTGCGCCGGGCTGGACACCGCGCTTCGTCGACCGCAGGATCGGCGACCGCGTCTACAAGGAGTTGCTGCGTTTCGTCACGGAGATGCGCGACATGCCGAGCCACCCGGCGCGCGGCGCGATCGACCGCTTCCTCCGGGACTTCGCCTCCGACCTCCAGTCCGACACGGAGACCCGCGCCCGCGTCGAACGCCTCAAGTCGGACCTGCTGGCCCGCCCCGAGGTGCAGGACATCATCGCGTCGGCGTGGTCCTCCGTACGCGCGATGATCCTCGCCGCGGCCGAGGACGACCGCAGCGAACTGCGCCTGCGCGCCCGTGCCTCCCTCCTCTCGCTCGGCGCCCGCCTGGCGACGGACGGCAGGCTCCAGCGGAAGCTGGAGGGCTGGGTGGAGGACGCGGCGGACTACGTCGTGACGACGTACCGGGGCGAGATCACCTCACTGATCTCCGACACGGTCGCGAGCTGGGACGGCAAGCACACGTCCAAGAAGATCGAGGCCCACATCGGCCGCGACCTCCAGTTCATCCGCATCAACGGCACGGTGGTGGGCGCGCTGGCGGGCCTGCTGATCTACACGATCTCCCACGCGCTGAGCTGAGGGCCGGCCGCCCGCAGCCCGGCCCGACAGAGCCGGGGGGGGGGGGGGGGGGGGGGGGGGGGGGGGGGGGGGGGGGGGGGGGGGGGGGGGGAGGGGGGGGGGGGGGGGGGGGGGGGGGGGGGGGGGGGG
>NZ_JBVJNN010000015.1:146299-151079 GCF_055583685.1 Streptomyces sp. NPDC104581 | reverse complement strand
CACCGGCACCCCACCCCGGCCCGCAGGGACAGCACCCCCACCCCGGCCCACAGGGGCGGCACCCGGCAACCGGCCCGCACGGGCAGCACCCCGGCCCCGGAAGCAGGCCCGGGCGCCAGCCCGCACCACCCCAGCCCGGCCGGCGATTGAGGCCGAACCCCGGCCCGCCACCCCACCGGCACCCCGCAACCAGCACCCCGCACACGCAAACGCTAGCGCCGCGCAACCCCCTCCGCCCGCGCCGCCGCCGCCACCGCGGACGTCACCGCCGGCGCCACCCGCTCGTCGAACGGCGACGGGATCACGTACTCCGCCGACAGCTCGTCACCGACCACATCGGCCAGCGCGAGCGCCGCCGCGATCTTCATGCCCTCCGTGATGCGCGACGCCCGCACCTGGAGCGCGCCCGCGAAGATCCCCGGGAACGCCAGCACGTTGTTGATCTGGTTCGGGTAGTCGCTGCGACCGGTCGCCACCACCGCCGCGTACTGGTGCGCGATGTCCGGGTGGACCTCCGGGTTCGGGTTGGCCATGGCGAAGACGAACGACTCCGCCGCCATCGAGGCGATCGCCGGCTCCGGGACCGTACCGCCCGAGACGCCGATGAACACGTCCGCGCCCGCGAGCGCGGCCTCCAGCGAGCCGGAGA
The DNA here is from genome assembly GCF_055583685.1 of Streptomyces sp. NPDC104581. NCBI lineage: Bacteria > Bacillati > Actinomycetota > Actinomycetes > Kitasatosporales > Streptomycetaceae > Streptomyces > Streptomyces sp. NPDC104581. Next base: position 150,430 of record NZ_JBVJNN010000015.1, on the reverse strand, counting down.
GCCCCGCGCGGTTCGTGAGCGCGGCCAGCTCGCGCTTGACGTCGGTCAGATCGTCGCGGTCGGGGCTGACGACGCCCTTGCGGTCGGCGACCGCCACGTCGCCGATCCCCGCCTCCAGCAGGAACTTGGCGATGGCGACGCCCGCCGCGCCCGCCCCGGAGATGACCGCGCGCAGCTCCCCGAGCGTGCGCCCGGTGAGCTTGGCCGCGTTGCGCAGCGCCGCGAGCGTGACGACGGCCGTGCCGTGCTGGTCGTCGTGGAAGACGGGGATGTCGAGCCGCTCCTGGAGCCGGCGCTCGATCTCGAAGCAGCGGGGCGCCGAGATGTCCTCCAGGTTGACCCCGCCGAAGGACGGCGCGAGCCGCACGACGGTGTCGATGATCTCGTCGGTGTCGGTGGTGGCCAGCGCCAGCGGCACCGCGTCGACGCCGCCGAACTGCTTGAACAGGATCGCCTTGCCCTCCATCACGGGGAGCGACGCCTCGGGTCCGATGTCCCCGAGTCCGAGGACCGCGGTCCCGTCCGTCACGACGGCGACGACCTGCGACTTCCAGGTGTAGTCGTGGACCAGTTCCGGGTTCTCGGCGATCGCCGTGCACACCTTGGCGACACCGGGCGTGTAGGCGAGTGACAGGTCGTCCTTGTCCCGGACGGGCACCGTGGACCGGACGGCCATCTTCCCGCCCCGGTGGAGCGCGAACGCCGGATCGAAGGGCTCGTCGGCCGCGCTTTCGCTGTCGCTCTCACTGCGAGGGTTCACGATCTCGGCTGCCATGTTGTTGACCCCTTAAGTCTCTTCATCAGTTGAGGGTGTCCACTCCTGGGTTACGGAGGGGTGGGCGGGCACCGCGTACCGGACCTGTTGCCGGCGGTTGCGACGCCGGACAGGAGGATGTGCGTACGCGCGGGCGCGCCGCACACGCGCCCTGAGCCCCGGATGAGGGGTGTAGCTGTCCTTCATACCGGACGGGCCGGACGTCCGCGTCTCCTTCTACAAGCGGTGACATGACTCATAGCGGAGTTTCGGGACACTTGCGCCGCACGACACGAAACCGCCCGGAAAGCCGGGACGGGACGGAGATCGTCCGGCCGGAAGAAGGCATTCCCGCAGATGGTCCGGTCTTGATGTGCCGGTCCGCTGGGAGACGGGGGTCACCCGTTATCCGATTTTGACATGACGGGCCCCCTGATCGGACCAGTCCGAATGGCAAGATGCCCTAATCAATCACACACGGTCGCGACACTCGATGGCGCGTGCCCACCGCGTGGTAAGTCCCTCGTCCGCCGGAGGAACCTCATCATGACCGCCAGCTTCACCAGTCGTACCACCGCCGGGAAGTCCCGGATCGCCGCGGTCGGCGCGATCGCGGTCGCCGGGTCGCTCCTGCTGACCGCCTGCGGCGACCAGACCGACAGCGGGAAGAAGGACTCCCCCGAGACCACGAAGAGCGCCCCGCTGGCCGATCAGCTGCCGAAGGCGATCGCGGACAAGGGCGTCATCCGGGTGGGCTCCGACATCGCCTACCCGCCGGTCGAGTTCAAGGACGACGCCGGCAAGACGATCGGCATCGACCCCGACATCGCCGACGCGCTCGGCAAGCAGCTCGGTGTGAAGTTCGAGTTCCAGAACGGCACGTTCGACACTCTCCTCACGGGTCTGCGCTCCAACCGCTACGACATAGCCATGTCGGCCATGACCGACACCAAGGACCGCCAGGAGGGTGTCGACTCCGAGACCGGCAAGAAGGTCGGCGAGGGCGTCGACTTCGTCGACTACTTCACCGCCGGTGTCTCGATCTACACCAAGAAGGGCGACGACAAGGGCATCGCGAGCTGGTCGGACCTGTGCGGCAAGAAGATGGTCGTCCAGCGCGGCACCGTCTCGCACGACCTGGCCAAGGCCGAGTCGAAGAAGTGCACGGACGACGGCGGCAAGGCCATCGGGATCCAGGCGTTCGACAACGACCAGCTCGCCCAGACCCGGCTGCGCGCCGGTGGCGCCGACGCCGGTTCGTCGGACTTCCCGGTCGCGGCGTACGCGGTGAAGACCTCGGGCGGCGGAAACGACTTCCAGCTCGTCGGTGAGCAGATCGAGGCCGCCCCGTACGGCATCGCGGTCGCCAAGGGCAACGACGAGCTGAGCAAGGCGATCCAGGCCGCGCTCGACGCGATCATCGAGAACGGCGAGTACGACAAGATCATCGCGAAGTGGGGCGTCGACGCCGGCGCGGTCAAGGAAGCCACGATCAACGCCGGCACCTGATCCGCCCGGCTCCGAAAGGCAGCACCGTGTCTGTTGACATATCGAAGTCGGACGGCCCGTCCGACGCCCCGCCGGCGGGATCCGCCGGGCCGGAGGCCATCAAGGCCATCCCGGTCCGGCACTACGGGCGGTACGTGAGCGCCGTCGTCGCCGTCGCGCTGCTCGCGACGATCGTCTACGCGTTCTCCCAGGGAAAGATCAACTGGGGCGCCGTACCGGACTACTTCTTCGACGACCGCATCCTCAAGGGTGTCGGCCAGACGATGATCCTCACGATCCTGTCGATGGCCATCGGCGTGGTCGGCGGCATCGTCCTGGCGGTGATGCGGCTGTCGAAGAACCCGGTGATGTCGTCCATCGCGTGGTCGTACATCTGGTTCTTCCGCGGCACGCCGGTCCTCGTCCAGCTCATGGTCTGGTTCAACCTGGGTCTGGTCTTCGAGTACATCAACCTCGGGCCGATCTACAAGGACTACTGGGCCAGCTTCATGACGCCGTTCCTGACGGCGCTGCTGGGTCTCGGTCTCAACGAGGCCGCGTACATGGCGGAGATCTGCCGCGCCGGTCTGCTCTCGGTCGACGAGGGGCAGACGGAGGCGTCGCACGCGCTGGGCATGAGCCACGCCAAGACGCTGCGCCGCATCGTGATCCCGCAGGCGATGCGGGTGATCGTGCCACCGACCGGCAACGAAGTCATCAACATGCTGAAGACGACGTCGCTGGTGGCGACCGTGCAGTTCTACGAGTTGCTGAGATACGCGCAGGACATCGGGCAGACGTCCGGCGCCCCGGTCGAGATGCTGTTCCTCGCCGCGGCCTGGTACCTGCTCATGACCTCGGTCCTGAGCGTCGGTCAGTACTACCTGGAGCGGCACTACGCGCGCGGCTCTCTGCGCACCCTGCCGCAGACGCCGTTGCAGAAGATCAGGGCCAATCTGCTCTCCCTGGGCCGCCCGAACGGAGGCACCGCATGACCGCCATCGCGAAGACGACGAACGGCGCGACCGCGATGGTGAAGGCCGAGGCCGTACACAAGTCGTTCGGCGCCGCGCACGTCCTGAAGGGAATCGACCTGGAGGTCGCGCCGCGCGAGGTCTTCTGTCTGATCGGGCCCTCGGGGTCCGGCAAGTCGACCTTCCTGCGGTGCATCAACCATCTGGAGCAGGTCAACGCCGGACGGCTGTACGTCGACGGCGAGCTGGTCGGCTACCGCCAGAAGGGCGACAAGCTGTACGAGCTTCGGGACTCGGAAGTGGCCCTGAAGCGCCGGGACATCGGCATGGTCTTCCAGCGCTTCAACCTCTTCCCGCACATGACGGCCATCGAGAACATCATGGAGGCACCGATGCAGGTGCGCCGTGAGCCGAAGGCCGTCGCCAGGGAGCGGGCCAGGAAGCTGCTGGACCGGGTGGGCCTGGCCGACCGGGCCGACGGCTATCCGTCCCAGCTCTCCGGCGGCCAGCAGCAGCGGGTGGCGATCGCCCGCGCGCTGGCGATGGAGCCGAAGCTGATGCTCTTCGACGAGCCGACGTCGGCGCTCGACCCGGAGCTGGTCGGCGATGTCCTGGACGTGATGCGCGACCTCGCCGAGGACGGCATGACGATGGTCGTCGTGACCCACGAGATGGGCTTCGCCCGTGAGGTCGGCGACGCGCTGGTCTTCATGGACGACGGGGTGGTCGTGGAGTCGGGCCATCCGCGCGAGGTCCTGACGAACCCTCAGCACGAGCGGACGAAGTCGTTCCTGTCGAAGGTCCTGTAGCCACGGGGGCGGGGGGGGGGGGGGGGGGGGGGGGGGGGGGGGGGGGGGGGGGGGGGAGGGGGTGGGGGGGGGGAGGGGGGGGGGGGGGGGGAGGGGGGGGGGAGGA
>NZ_JBVJNN010000015.1:39725-146291 GCF_055583685.1 Streptomyces sp. NPDC104581 | reverse complement strand
CGCCCCCCCCCCCCCCCCCCCCCCCCCCCCCCCCCCCCCCCCCCCCCCCCCCCCCCCCCCCCCCCCCCCCCCCCCCCCCCCCCCCCCCCCCCGTGCCGGCTACTTCAGGGCGAGCATCAGCGAGTCCGACGGGGAGGCCCAGACCGGGCGCGCCTCGCCGAAGCCCGCGTCGGTCAGGGTCCTCGCGTGCCATGCGGCGGAGGGAGTGTCGCCGTCCGCGTGCTCGCCGTAGATCGCGAAGCGCTCGGCGGTCGGACCCGCGAGGACCGGGTCCTCGGCGGCGAGGTCCCACCAGTCGGCCCAGTCGACGGCGCCCTCCGCCTTGGCGCGGTCCATCTCCCGGTGCCGGTGGGCGCGTTCGGCGGCGTTGATACGGGGCGTGCTGTCGTCCGTCATGTGGTCGGCGTTCATGAAGACGCCGCCGGGCCTGACGAGTCCGGCGATCTGCCCGTACAGCACGGCCAGCGGTTCGCTGTGCAGCCAGTGCAGCGCGGTGGCGGTGAGGACGGCGTCGTACGACTCGTACGGCAGCTTCGCCGTCCAGCCGGGGTCCTTGAGGTCGGCCCGCACCAGGGTCAGACGTGTGTCGCCGGCGAAGTAGCCGCCGGCGATGGCGAGCAGCGCGGGGTCGAGGTCGACGCCGGTGCTGGTGGCCGCTGGGAACCGGTGGAAGAGCCGGTCGGTGATGCTGCCCGTGCCGCAGGCGAGGTCGAGCACCCTCGGTTCGGGTCCCACCAGGGCCTCGGTCATGTCGAGCATGACCCGGAAGCGCTCCTCGCGGTCGGGCATGTACCACTCCTGCTGGCGGTCCCAGCTGTCCTGCCAGGCCCGCCAGCGGAGCCGCTCCGGCGTGGGCGCCCCGCTCACAGCGGTCCCCGCGTCCGCTCCCGTGTCCACCATCGGAACCCTCCGCTTCGTAATACCCTGTACCCAAGAACAGCTATTACGCCGACCTTAGACCGCTGCCGTAAGGACTACAAGTGGAACTGGCCTCTTACTCGGACTACGCCCTACGCCTGGTCAACACCGAGGAACCGGCCCGCGGCACGGACACCCTGACCTCGGTCGAGGCCGTCCGCGCCCTCTTCGGCGAGTCCACGGCGGCGTCACGCCGCGCCACCGAGGCGGACGTCACCCGCTTCCGTTCCGTACGGGCACGGCTGCGCGCGATCTTCGCGGCGGCCGACGGGGGCGAGGCCACCCACGCGGTCGACCTGCTCAACTCGCTGCTCCTGGAGTTCCCCGTCAGCCCGCAGATCTCCGGCCACGACTTCCTCGACGACGAGGGGCGCCCGCGCTGGCACATGCATCTGGCGGAGCACTCGTCGAACGCCACCTCCGGGTTCGCCGCGATCGCCGCGATGGGCCTGGCGTTCCATCTGACGGAGTACGGCGTGGACCGGCTGGGCCTGTGCCAGGCCGCGCCCTGCCGCAACGCCTACCTCGACACGTCGACCAACCGCTCCCGCCGCTACTGCTCGGACCGCTGCGCGACACGCGCCAACGTCGCCGCCTACCGGGCCCGCAAACGCCTGGAGACGGAGCGGTCGGACAGCACGGGCCGCAGCGCGGAGAAGGCCCACGCGAGCGCGCCGGCCACCGACCGCTGGTCCTCGGCGCGCGGCCGGTAGCGGGCCCGCACCCGGCCGAGCAGCAGTTCGGCGGGGACGGCCCCGAACACCCGGCTGTCCCCCTCGGCACCCGGATTGTCGCCGAGCACCCACCATCCGCCGTCGCGTCGCTCGACCAGCCGCTTCACGATGAGCAGATCCTGCTGGAGCGGATGCCTCAGTACGGCAATGTCCCCGACCCTGACGGGTGCGTGGTAGTGCACCAGCAGTTGATCGCCCTGTCGGAGGGTGGGATACATGGACGGTCCCGACACCTCCGCGATCCCCAGCAGTGCCCTCGGCTCGCGCCCGTGCTCCGTCATCCGGCACCTCCCGGTCCCACGGTACGTTCCGCCGCCGGTCCCGATCCGACCCCGGACTTTTGTCCTAAGCCCTAGGGGGCACTCGCGAAATCCGGCTTCTCACGGAGTAATGTCCCACCTGAGAAGACGATCACGAGGAAGGACAGCTCCATGCTTTCCCGCCTGTTTGCACCCAAGGTGAAGGTCAGCGCGCACTGCGACCTCCCCTGCGGCGTGTACGACCCCGCCCAGGCCCGCATCGAAGCCGAGTCGGTCAAGGCCGTCCAGGAAAAGATGGCGGGCAACGACGACGCGCACTTCCAGGCCCGCGCCACGGTCATCAAGGAGCAGCGCGCCGAACTCGCCAAGCACCACGTCTCGGTGCTGTGGAGCGACTACTTCAAGCCCCCGCACTTCGAGAAGTACCCGGAGCTGCACCAGCTGGTCAACGACGCCCTGAAGGCGCTGTCGGCCGCGAAGGGCTCGACGGACCCGGCGACGGGCCAGAAGGCCCTGGACTACATCGCCCAGATCGACAAGATCTTCTGGGAGACCAAGAAGGCCTGATCCATGGCCGGGCCGCCTGACCTGCGATCACGCCGGTCAACACGCCTGCCGTTCCGCACCCGTTCCGCGGACGCCGAGAGTGGCGTCCCCGCCGGAGCGGGTGCGGTCTTCTTCGCCCGCCCGATGGACGCGCGCAGTCGCTAGAGGTCCTCGCAGATGCCGCGGGCCTTCGCCAGGTCCTCCTTCACCCCGGCGTCGAAGTCGAAGACCTGCGCGTGACGGGCCTGCGCCCGGCTGAGCGAGTCCGAGAGCGACTTGTACGCCGGGTCGCCCGCCGCCGCCGCGGCGGACAGGGTCACGGCGCCGCTCCAGCGGTTGAGGGCCACCAGGCCCTCGTCGCCCTTCGCCGTGAACTTCGATTCGTCGAACCCGGCGAGGGCGTCGCACGCACCGCGCGCGTCGACCGCCGCCCCGGACGTGTCCGTGCTCCCGTCCCCGGCGATGGCCCGGGCCGCCCCCACGCCACCGGCGCCCAGCAGGAGCCCGATCACCAGGGCTGCCACGAGGCGGCCGCTTCCGCGGGACGCGACGGCGGAGACGGGGGGCTGTGCGGGTACGGGCGGGGTGGACTCTTCCTGCTGCATGGCCACTGACCGTACAGGGCGGGTCGTCGTCCCAAGTCGGAGGTGCCGACGGGGCCACCCAGCACTCGTGAAGTGACCCCATGGCGCCGGTCACCGCCTCCGAGGGTTCGGGGGCGGCGCGGGGAGGGGAGAAAATGTGTGCGGAGAGCGCATAACCGGGGGAGAGCTGGGAACACGTCGCACCGTCGAGCCCCCGCTCGCCGATCCGGGAGGGAATCAACATCATGTCCATGTCCACCCAGTTCAGGAGAACCGCCGACCCCCTGACGGAGCCACGGGTCGGGGAGCTCCCGTGGATCGAGGACGCGGGTCAGATCGCGCCCAGGGACGCGCGCGAGTTGTCGAAGGTGTTCTTCCAGCAGCTGCGGACCCTCGAAGAGGGCACGCACGAGTACCAGTACGCGCGCAACACGCTGATCGAGATGAACCTGTCGCTGGTCAGGTTCGCCGCCCAGCGGTTCCGCAACCGGGACGACCAGCTGGAGGACATCGTCCAGGTCGGGACGATCGGTCTGATCAAGGCCATCGACCGGTTCGAGCTGTCGCGCGAGGTGGAATTCACCTCGTTCGCCGTGCCGTACATCGTCGGCGAGATCAAGCGCTTCTTCCGTGACACGAGCTGGGCCGTGCATGTGCCGCGCCGGCTCCAGGAGTTGCGGATCCAGCTCGCGCGGGCCAAGGACCAGCTCGCGGTGCGCCTCGACCGGGAGCCGACCGTACGGGAGCTGGCCGAGCATCTGAAGCTGAGCGAGGAGGAGATCGTCGAGGGGCTGATCGCCGCCAACGGCTACAACTCAGACTCGCTCGACCTGCCCGCCGACTCCGGCACGGGCGCCCCCGGCAGGAGCGGCACGTCGGTCGCGGACCTCGTCGGCGCGTGCGACCCCGCCATGGAGCTGGTCGAGGACTTCCACAGCCTCGCGCCGCTGCTGAGCACACTGGACGAGCGGGAACGTCAGATCCTCGAACTGCGCTACGGGCAGGAGCTGACCCAGTCCCAGATCGGTGAACGGTTCGGGGTCTCGCAGATGCAGATCTCCAGAATCCTCGCCCGGACCCTGGCCAAGCTCCGCGACGGGATGCTCGCCGACGGCTGAGCGGGCCACCCGGGCCACCCGGGTCACCCCGGTCACCGGAGTCCGGCGAATCGCGCGGGGCCGCTTCCGGACCGCACAAGCCGCGTCGACGCCGCCGTCCGCGCCCCCGGACCGGCGGCGTCGGCGTCCTTGTCGTTCTCGGCGCGGCCCCCGGCGAGCCGGACGGCCACGGACCTGAGTACGCGTCAACCGGCGGATGGCGCCGGGGTCTTGGCGGGACCGCCCTCCTCATCGACCTCCGCAACCGCCGTGATCTCCACCAGTTGGCCGGTGTAGCCGAGGCACGTGACTCCGAGCAGCGTGGAGGTGTGCGGCCCCCCGGTCAGGCCCGAGGCGTGGACGACGTCCCAGACCCGGCTGAGGTCCGCCGGGTCGGACGACACCACGTACACGTCGGTGCTCACCACCCGGCCGAGGTCGCTGCCGACATCGCGCAGCGCGGTCTCCAGATTCGCGAGGACCTGCTCGGTCTGGGCGGTGAAGTCGCCCGGTCCGACGAGTGTGCCGTCCCTGTCGAGCGGTACGGAGCCCGCCAGGAACGCCAGGCGGCTGCCGGTTGCGACGACGGCCGCGTGCGCGTAGCCGGGCGGCGGGAAGAGGGCGGGGACGACTCTGCGCCGCACCATGCGGTCGCTCCTTGCCTGTCGGTGGGTCCACGGGCCGGCGGGGGACCGGTCGCGAAGTGAGCTCGCGGTCACACCCGCGTGCCATTGTCGGCGCGACGGGCCGGTACGTCACCGGAGTTTCCGCCGGGCGCCGGGCGGGCGGCCCCGCCCCGTACGACCACCACCGCGAGCAGGGCGACGGCGAGGCCGGCGGCCGTGGCCGGGCCGAAGGGCTCACCGAACATCAGCGCTCCCCAGACCGCCGTGACGGGCGCCATGAGGAACATCAGGGTGTTCACCCGCAGGATCCCGGAGCGGCGCAGGACCAGCCAGTAGAGGCCGTATCCGCCGAATGTCGCCAGGACCACCAGCCAGCCGACGGCCACCCAGAAGGACAAGTCGGCGGGCGGCACGGCGGCGCCGGCCGCCGCCGCGAGGGCGGTGAAGACGACGGCGCTCGTGGCGCAGTGGACCGTCATCGCCACGGAGGGCGCGACCACCGTGCGCGAGCGGCTCTCCAGGAACGTGGCGGCCACCAGCGACAGCATGCCGAGGAACGGCACCCCGTACGCCCACGGCTCGACGCCCTCCGCGGCCCCCGCGTCCGCCGACGTCACGACGAGCACACCCGTCACACCGAGGCACAGGCCCAGCCACTGGCGCCCGGAGACATGGCTGCGCAGCAGCGGTCCGGCCAGGGCGCCCGCGACGAGCGGCTGGGTCCCGTCGATCAGGGCGGTGGTGCCGCTGGAGACGCCGAGCCGGATCGCGTAGTAGACGGTGAGGAGGTAGCCGCTCTGGGACAGCGCGCCGATCACGCACTGCCGCAGCACGTCGCGCGCCGTCAGACCGCGCCAGGCGGCGCGGGCCCGGCCGACGGCGAACGCCCCCAGGACCAGCGCCAGGGGCAGGAAGCGCCACATCAGGACCGTGACGGCGTCGGCGCCGCCGGCGCCGAGCTTCGCGCCGATGAAGCCGGAGCTCCAGCAGAGGACGAACGCGACGGCGAGGAGGAGGTTCACGGCAGGACACCGCCCATGGACGAGGAGACAGGTATACCGATCTGTTTACTCACGGGCCCCACTATACAGAGCGGTATACTTGTGGCCATGAGCCGGAGCACGAGCAGCACCCCCGGGCGACCGGAGCCGGCGGAGGGCGTCCGGAGGCCGGCGCCGCCCCACCGGATCGTCCTGACCCCCGGCGCGCGCCGGGCCCTGGAGGCGGCGTCGCGCCTCTTCTACGAGCGCGGCATCCACGCCGTCGGCGTCGACCTCATCGCCGCCGAGGCGGGGGTCACCAAGAAGACGCTCTACGACCGGTTCGGCTCGAAGGAGCAGATCGTCGTCGAGTATCTGGCCGGACGCGACGAGCGCTGGCGCGCCTTCCTGGACGAGCGGCTGGCCGCCGCTCCCCCGTCACCCGCCGAGCATGTCCTCGCCGTCTTCGCGGCCTCGCGGGACTGGGTGGCCGAGAACGGCTCGCGCGGGTGCAGCATGGTCAACGCCCATGCGGAGATCGACGATCCGGCGCATCCGGCGTTCGCGGTCATCACCGGTCAGAAGGCGTGGATGCTGGAGCTGTTCGGCTCGCTCGCCCGGGAGGTCACGGCGCCGGGCGGGGCCACCGGGGCCGAGGCGGCCGACCGCCTCGCCCGCACGCTGATGCTCCTGCACGAGGGCGCGCTCGTCGCCCACGGCCTCGGGATCTTCCCCGACGCCGTGGAATTCGCCCGTGAACAGGCACGCGCCGTGCTCGCGCCGTACGCATGACACCCGGCCGCACGGCACGCCCGCCCGCACGGGAGCAGCGGTACGCCCCGGAAGGCCGCCGGGTCGATGAACCCCGCGCCCGGCGGGGCCGTACCGGGGTCCTACCGGGGTCTCAGGCGGCGGGGGCGTGGAGCAGGGGGCTCTTGTTGCGCGTCAGCCACTGGCGGTACACCCCGGCCTGCAACGCCGCCTCGCGGTAGGCCGCCGCCAGGTCCGCGTAGACCTCCGCGCCACCGGGGGCGTCGCCTTCACCGTCCGTGTCCCCGGCGTGCGCCCCGGCGCCGTCATCCTCGCCGGGGCCGTCCGCTTCCGGACCCGCGATGCCCGCGCCCTCGTACACCCCCGGCCGCGAGAACAGCAGCAGCCGCACCCCCAGCGGGTCGTCCCGCAGCGGACGCACCACCATGTCCTCGCGCGGGACCGAGGTGGGCTGGCACGGCGCTATCGCCTCGCCCACCGCGATCAGCGACGAGGCGGTGAGGTAATCCCCGTGCAGGACCGGCGGGTTGAGCCCGGCATCGCTCAGCACGCGGCGCAGACCGTCCCATTCGCCGTCCACGGTCGGGTCGATCATCCACCGGTCACCCGCCAGGTCGGCCAGCTCCACGACCGGGCGGCCGGCCGCCGGGTGGTCCCGGGCCAGTGAGATGAACTGCGGCTCCCGTTCGACCAGTACGCGGCGGTCGAGGCCCGGCGGCACGCGCAGCGGGCAGCCCTCCACCTCGTGCACGAACGCCACGTCGAGCCCGCCCGCGGCGACCTGCCGCAGCAGGGCGTTGGCCGAGACGTCCATCTGGAGCGAGATGTCCGTGTCCGGCAGCCGCTCGCGCAGCCTGCGCAGCCAGCCCGCGAGCGCGCGGCTGGCCGTCGAACCGATCCGCAGCCGGGGCCCGGCGGACCGGTCGGCCGCGGCCCGCGCCTCGCTGACGAGCACGGCCATCCCCGCGACCAGCGGACGTGCCCGGCTGAGTACGGAGTGACCGAGCAGGGTGGGGCGGCAGCCGGTGCGTTCACGGGAGAACAGCTCGGCGCCCAGTGAGTTCTCGATCCGCCGCAGCTGCGTCGTCAGGGACGGCTGGCTCATACCGAGCTGCCGGGCCGCTTTGTGCAGACTTCCCGCGTCGGCTATGGCGCACAGCGCTCGCAGATGCCTGACCTCCAGCTCCATGTACTGAAGAGTAGGCCTGCATTTTGCGTCACGCCAGGGACCCAAAAGGCGCCAATCGGCCGTCATTCACGGAAAATTGGGCGACCGGCAGCCGGGGTGATACTCCCGTGCTATCGCCCTTCGGCATCATCCGCCACGGCGCCGCGGGGCACGACACTCGTCCCTACCGAACCCGTTCCCTGGACGAGTAGGAGCCCCCCACATGAGATACCCCAAGACGGCCCTCTCCGCGATCTGCGGAATCTCGCTCGCGTTCGCCACGGCCCTCACCTCCGCCCCGGTCGCCGCCGCTGCCCCCACCAGCGACGCGCCCACCACCTCGTACGCGGCGTACGAGGGCTCGGCCGAGGACTCGGCGGCGACCAAGGCCTTCTACCAGGCGGTCATGAAGTCGGTCGCCGAGAAGCGTGCCGCCAACCCCGGCGCGCTCGCGGTCACCGTCGTCTACGACGCCTCCGGCGCCCCGTCGTTCGCCGGCCAGATAGCCAGCAGCACCCAGATCTGGAACAGCGCGGTCTCCAACGTGCAGCTCCAGCAGGGCAGCAACGCCGACTTCACCTACGAAGAGGGCAACGACCCGCGTGGCTCGTACGCGAGCACCGACGGACACGGCCGTGGCTACATCTTCCTGGACTACGCGCAGAACCAGCAGTACGACTCCCTGCGCGTGACGGCCCACGAGACCGGGCACGTGCTCGGCCTGCCGGACAACTACACCGCCCCGTGCAGCAAGCTGATGTCGGGTGGTGGCCCCGGCCCGTCCTGCACCAACTCGCAGCCGGACGCGGTCGAGCGCAGCCAGGTCGAGAGCCTCTGGGCGAACGGCTTCACGGCCGCGCTGGCCAAGGCATCCTGAACCGTCGCTGATCCGTCGTGGTCCGACGCCCGGTCCCCACGACCGGCCGTCGGATCGCGAACCCCCCACCGGGTCAGGCGCCAAGATCGGGCGTGCCGGTACTCACTGGTCGAGTACCGGCACGCCCGTGCCGCGTTTGCCGTCCACCGGGCCGTACCGCAGGATCGGCACCGGGACCGGCAAAGGCACCGGCAGACGTCGGACACCTGCCGGTGCGCTTCGGGTCTCCGAGGGTTCCGGGAGGTCAGGCGTTCACCAGAATCCTGCCCTCGAACTCCGTGCCGTCGGGCAGCTGTCGCCTGATCCGGTCGAGCGCGTCGCGGAATCCTCCCCCGACGATGCCCGACTCGTAGGCCGCGCCGCCGCAGCGCAGCGTGAGGCTCAGCTCCGCCCGCCCGGAAGGCGTGCCGGCCGGACGCTCACCGAGCGTCAGCAGGCAGCTGAGCGTGGCCTGTTGCACCGTGCCGCCCGCGCTGACGGGCATGGGTATGTCCCACTCCAGCACACAGGACGACAACACCCCTCCCGCCTCCGTGGGTTCGAGCACGGAGAAATCGGCCCCCTCGTATGCAACTCCCCTTATACAGGTGCGGACTTGCCGCCCGTCCGCGCTGATCGCGATGGGCTCCGCCCCACGGCGGTCCCGGTACCAGCCCGCCCATGACTCCGTCGACTCCGCTGTCATGCGCGGACTGTAGCGGTACGGAGGGCTCCGCCGCCGCGTGGGTCACCGCTTACCGCTACACGGCCCGCCGCACCCAACGCCGGGCGCCTTCACCGCTTGCGGCCGTATGTCCTGACGACCACTCCGTTGCCGAAGGCGCGGTGGGATTCCAGCTCGAACTCGGTGAGCGCGAACTCCGTGCCGAACATGGGCATTCCGGAGCCGAGGATCAGCGGATACGACTTGATGACCAGTTCGTCCACCTCCCCGATCAGCTGGGCTGCGAGATCCGCGCCGCCGCAGAGATAGATCCCGAGACCGTCCTCCTTCTTCAACTCCCCGATCCTGGCGGCGACATCGCCGGAGACGATCTCCACGGCCGGGTCGGGGCTCGTGAGGGTCCGCGACGCCACGAGCTGGCGCATGTGCGCGTACGGACTGGTGATGCCGACCTGCAGGGCCAGGTCGTAGCTGCGGCGGCCCTGGATGACGGTGTCGAACCGCTTGTTCTCCAGGTGGTCGAGTCCGAGCGGCCTGCGGCCGTGCGTCGGCAGCGTCTCCGGATACTCGTCCTTCAGGAAGCCGAGGAACTCCTCGTCCACGAAGCGGGTGAAGAAGTCCGCCTCACCACTGGGGTCGCCGATGAAACCGTCGATCGACGCGGCGATGAAATAGCTGAGCTTGCGCAAGCCTGTCCTCTTTCACGGTGGGCGACAGAAGAGGCCAAGGGCCGCCGCCCGGAGCGCATCCGGAGCGCGCGACCTTGACCACTTCATCCATAGTGCTTCACCTGTAGTGGTTACGCAAGCTCTTTTCTCCGGCCCCGGCCGCGGCCCGTTCGGTGACCCGCGCGCCGCCCTACCGCGTGCGGCGCGTGACGTACTCCGCCAGGGCAAGCAGGTCGCCCGCCGTCGCCAGATCCGGGACCGCGCCGGACAGTTGCCGCACCGCCCGGGACATCCGGTCCGCCGCCTGCTCCTGCGCCCAGTCGCGTCCCCCCGCCCGCTCGACCGCCGAGGCCGCCCGCGCGACGGCCGCCCCGTCCATCGGCCGCAGATAGAGATCCGCCAGCTCCTCGGCGGCCGGATGACCCGAGACCAGCGCGGCGACGACCGGCAGCGACTTCTTGTGGGCGACCAGATCCGCACCGGCCGGCTTGCCCGTACGGTCGGGGTCGCCCCAGATCCCGATCAGGTCGTCGATGAGCTGGAAGGCCAGCCCCGCCTCCCGCCCGAAGGCGTCGAGCGCCGCCACCGCCTCGTCGTCCGCGTCCGCGTAGAGCGCGCCGAGCGCGCACGACGTACCCAGCAGCGCGCCGGTCTTGGCCATCGCCATCGTCAGGACCTCGTCGAGCGAGACGTCGTTCGGCCCGCGCCGTTCCAGCGCGCAGTCCGTCTGCTGTCCGGCGCACAGCTCGATGACGCAGTCGGTGAGCCGTACGGCCGCCGGGGACGAGGCCGGATGGCGGTCCTCGGCCAGCAGCCGCAGCGCCAGCGCCTGGAGGGCGTCGCCGGCGATGATCGCGTCGGTGGTGCCGAAGACCGTCCAGGCCGTGGGCCGGTGTCTGCGGGTCGGGTCCTCGTCGATGACGTCGTCGTGCAGCAGGGTGAAGTTGTGCGCCAGCTCCACGGCGACCGCCGCCGGGACGGCGCGGTGCGGCTCCCCGCCCGTCGCCCGCGCCGCCGCAAGCACCAGAGCGGGCCTGATCGCCTTGCCCGCGCCGCCCGCCACCGGTGAGCCGTCGGCCCGCTCCCAGCCGAGGTGGTACCTCACGACACGGCGTACCGCCGGGGGCAACGACTCGACGGCCGCGCGCAGTTCGGGTTGGACGACGCTACGGCTGCGCTCCAGGAGCGCCACGGCCTCATGGCCATCGGTGGCGGCATCCGTGCTGGTCATGGTCACGGTCACTTCCTCTGCGGCGGGCTGGGGAACCGGTGGGCGACAGGCGCGTGCCGGGTGGGGCCCGGCCGCCGTACGGACGGACGGGCCCCACCCGGAGACAGCGCTCGGGTCACGTCACCGCCAGCGGCTCACTTCCACGTTCTCCAGGACGCCGAGGGCGTCCGGCACGAGCACCGCCGCCGAGTAGTAGGCGGTGACCAGGTACGAGATGATCGCCTGCTCGTCGATGCCCATGAACCGGACCGACATGCTGGGCTCGATCTCGTCCGGGATGCCGCTCTGCTGGAGCCCGATGACGCCCTGCTCGCTCTCACCCGTACGCATACAGATGATCGAGGTCGTCCGGGCGTCGGAGACCGGGATCTTGTTGCAGGGGAAGATCGGCACACCGCGCCAGGCCGGCACATGGTGGCCCCCGACCTCCACCGTGGCCGGATTGAGCCCCCGCTTGTTGCACTCACGGCCGAAGGCGGCGATGGCCCGCGGGTGGGCGAGGAACATCTTCGAGCCGCGGCGGCGGGACAGCAGCTCGTCCATGTCGTCGGGGGTCGGCGCGCCGTCGTGCGGCTGGAGCCGCTGGCCGTAGTCGCAGTTGTGCAGCAGGCCGAACTCGCGGTTGTTCACCAGCTCGTGCTCCTGGCGCTCGCGCAGCGCCTCGACCGTGAGCCGCAACTGCTGCTCGGTCTGGTTCATCGGCTGGTTGTAGAGGTCCGCGACCCTGCTGTGGACCTTCAGTACGGTCTGCGCGACGCTCAGCTCGTACTCCCTCGGCGCCCCCTCGTAGTCCACGAACGTATGGGGCACCAGCGCCTCGCCGACATGGCCGGCGGACAGCTCGATGGCCGCCTCGCCGTACTTGTTGGTCCGCTGCGCGGGGATGGACACCAGCGCGTCCAGATGGCCGCGCAGCGACTGCGCCCGCTCGGCGAGGTTCAGCACGTCCTGCCGGGTCAGCACCAGTACGGTGCAGGCCGTGGCCGCACGCGCCGTGTACGACCAGGTGGCCTCCTCGTCCACCAGCGACTGATCCCCGAAGTACGCCCCGTCGGCGAGGACTTCGAGCACGGTCTCGTCCCCGTAGGGCCCCTCGCCGACCTTCTCCACCTTGCCGTGGGCCAGCAGGTACACCCGGTCGGCCGGGCCGCCGGCCTCGGCCACGGTCTGGCCCGGTGCGAACTCCTGCTGCTCGCAGCGGTTCGCCAGCTCGGTCAGTACCTCCTCGTCCTCGAAGTCGCGGAGCGCCGGCAGCTCACCCAGCTCGGCCGGGATGACCGCCACCCGGTCGCCGGTCTGCACGAACGTCACGCGTCCGTCGCCGACCGAATAGCTGAGTCGGCGGTTGACCCGGTACGTACCGCCCTGGACCTGCACCCAGGGCAGCATCCGCAGCAGCCACCGTGAGGTGATCTCCTGCATCTGTGGCGCCGACTTCGTGGTGGTCGCCAGGTTCCGTGCCGCGGCCGTTCCCAGACTCTGCTGGGAAGGGGGCTCCACCGTACGGACCTCGTCACCAACCGACATGAATCTCCCTCTCGATCATGGGCTGACCTGCGTGAAAAAGCTTTGCATCACGTGTAGTTGTCGCGCCATCACACAAATGAGTGGGACTGGATCCGCGTGGTCGGGGCACATTCACGGCTTCTGTCATCCACGGCTCACGCCCGGCCGAAAGTGACCGGATCGGCTCGTACAGCGTGCGAATCGATGGTCCACTCCGCCGTGTCCGGGTAAGAGGCCAGCGAAAAGAACCGAAGCAGAACGCTCCACATCCATCGGTCAGGAGGCGGCCATGGCCACACCCATGTCTGCGAGCAGCTTCATCCGCGCGCTGAAGAACGAGGGTCTGACGGTCGTCGAGGTCGGCGACTGGCGTACGCACAACCGCAACCACGTGGGGCCCTGGGGCCCGGTGCACGGCGTGATGATGCACCACACGGTCACCAAGGGCACCGCGAACACCGTCCGAATCTGCCGTGACGGGTACGCGGGACTGCCGGGGCCGCTGTGCCACGGTGTCATCTCGAAGGACGGCAGAGTCCATCTCGTCGGCTACGGCCGGGCCAACCACGCGGGCAGTGGCGACGACGACGTCCTGCGCGCCGTGATCGCCGAGAAGGCCCTGCCGCCGGACAACGAGGCCAACACGGACGGCAACCGGCACTTCTACGGTTTCGAGTGCGAGAACCTGGGCGACGGCAAGGACCCGTGGCCGGCCGTCCAGGTGGAGGCGATGGAGGCCGCGGCGGCCGCCGTCTGCCGCGTCCACAACTGGAACGGCCCCTCGGTCATCGGCCACCTGGAGTGGCAGCCGGGCAAGATCGACCCGCGCGGCGTCTCCATGGCGGGTCTGCGGCGGCGTGTCGACGAACGCCTGAAGTAGCCCGCCGGCCGGCCCGGCGCCGGCCGGCGCGACAATCGACGTGTGACTCCGGAAGCGCTCGACCTCGCCGCCCTGCGGCCACGCCTGCCGTCACCCCTGGGGGCCGTCGAGGACGAGCGCTTCACCCGCCGCGGCGTACGGCTGCTGCTCAAGCGCGACGATCTGATCCACGCCGCCCTGCCGGGCAACAAGTGGCGCAAACTCGAACCCAACCTGCGGGCCGCCTCCGAGGGCGGTCACCGCGTCCTGCTGACCTTCGGCGGCGCCTACTCCAACCATCTGCGCGCCACCGCCGCCGCGGGCCGGCTGCTCGGCTTCGCGACGGTCGGCGTCGTACGGGGCGACGAACTGGCCACCCGCCCGCTGAACCCGTCACTCGCCGCGTGCGCGGCCGACGGCATGCGGCTGCGTTTCGTCGACCGGGCGACCTATCGCCGCAAGACCGAGCCCTCCGTAATGAGGGAGATCCTGGAGGCGGCCCTCGACGGTCTCGGGCTGCCCCGCGAGCAGGTCCACGTCCTTCCGGAGGGCGGCAGCAACTCCCTTGCCGCGCGGGGCTGCGCGGCCCTCGGCCGGGAGCTGCGCGGCGCGGCCGACGTGGTGGCTGTCGCCTGCGGCACCGGCGGGACACTGGCGGGCCTGGCCGCCGGTCTCGACCCGGGCCAGCGCGCCGTCGGCTTCCCGGTGCTGAAGGGCGGCTTCCTGGCCGGGGAGATCCGCGCCCTCCAGCTGGCCGCGTTCGGCGGGCCCCGGGGCGACTGGACTCTGGACGAGCGCTTCCACGGCGGCGGCTACGCCCGTACGAGTCCCGCCGCCGAAGGCTTCGCCGCCGACTTCGAGGACCGTCACGGGCTCCCGGTCGAGCGCCTGTACGTGGCCAAGATGCTCCTCGGGCTGACCACCCTCGCCGAGGAGGGCGCCTTCCCGCGCGGCAGCACGGTCGCCGCCGTCGTCACCGGCCGTCCTCCCGGCCCGGCCGACGGTGGTCAGTCGGTCTCCTCGCGGTAGGCCACGGCCTCCTCCAGATCCAGTCTGCGCAGCAGCGTCCGCAGCATCTCGTCGTCGATCCGCCGCTCGTCCCGCAGCGTCACGAAGACCTCCCGCTCGGCGCCGATCATCTCCCTGGACAGCCGCTGATAGGTGCGGTCGGCGGATTCGCCGGTCAGTTCGTTGACCGTGCCGAGCCGCTCCCACACGGAGTTCCGCCGCCGCTCCAGCACGTTCCTGAGCCGGTCGGCCAGCGGTTCGGCCAGGGCGTTGCGCTCGTCGGCGAGCAGTTCGTCGAGCCGCTGTTCCGCCGCCAGCGACGCCCGGCTCTGCGCCTGTGCCTCGGCCAGCGTCTCGGCGTAGCTGTCGCGCCCCGGCAGCTTCAGCGTCCTGATCAGCGCGGGCAGCGTGAGGCCCTGGACGACCAGGGTCGCGATGACGGTCGTGAACGTCAGGAAGAGAACGAGGTTGCGGGCCGGGAAGGCCGCGCCGTCGTGCGTGGTCAGCGGGATGGAGAAGGCGATGGCCAGCGACACCACGCCGCGCATGCCGGCCCAGCCGACGATCAGCGGCGCCTTCCAGGTGGTGTCCGGTTCCCGCTCCCTGACCCGCTTCGACAGCAGACGCGGTACGAAGGTGGCCGGGAAGACCCAGAGATAGCGGACCAGCACGACGGTGGCGAACACCCCGACGGCGTAACCGGCGACCTCCGTCCCCCCGTAGGAGCCGAGCCCCTTCAGTACATAGGGGAGCTGGAGCCCGATCAGCGCGAAGACGACGGACTCCAGGAGGAACGACACCATCTTCCACACGGCCTGCTCCTGGAGCCGGGTCGCGAAGTCGACCTGCCAGGACCGGTGGCCGAGGTAGAGCCCGACCACGACGACGGCCAGCACCCCCGAGGCGCCCACCTGTTCGGCCGCCGCGTAGGCGACGAACGGGATGAGCAGCGAGAGGGTGTTCTGGAGAAGCGCCTCCCGCAGATGCGTACGGAGCCAGTGGAGCGGCACCATCAGTACGAGGCCGATTCCGATGCCTCCCAGGGAGGCAAGCGCGAACTCGCCGATCCCGCCGGCCCAGCTCGCGCCCTCCCCTACGGCCGCCGCGAGGGCCACCTTGAACGCGGTGATCGCGGTCGCGTCGTTCACCAGCGACTCACCCTGGAGGATGGTCGTGATCCGGCTGGGCAGCCCCAGTCTGCGCGCGATCGCGGTGGCGGCGACCGCGTCCGGCGGCGCGATGACGGCGCCGAGCACCAGGGCCGCGGTCAGCGGCATCTCGGGGATGAACAGATACGCGAGATAGCCGACGACGACCGTCGCGAAGAGGACGTATCCCACGGAGAGCAGGCCGACGGCCCGCACATTGGCCCGCAGGTCCAAGTACGAGCTCTCCACGGCGGCCGTGTGCAGCAGGGGCGGCAGCAGCAGGGGCAGCACGATGTGCGGGTCGAGTACGTAGCTGGGCACGCCCGGTACGTAGGCGGCGCCGAGCCCCGCCGTGACAAGGAGCAGCGGGGCCGGAACGGGTGTCCTGCGCGCCGCCGCCGCGATCACCGCGCTTCCCGCCACCAGGGCGATCAGCTGCAACGGGTCCATCCCACGTCCTCCGCTAGCGTCGTAATCTGGCCATCATGAGTGAGTGCCCGCACGTTGCCGACCTCCCACGCCCCGAACCCGTGCCGCTGAGCGCGGCCTGCCTGGAGTGTGAGGCTTCGGGCAGCCACCACGTACAGCTCCGGCTCTGTCTGGTCTGCGGTCATGTGGGGTGCTGCGACTCGTCACCGCACCGGCACGCCACCCGGCATTTCAGGGAGACGGGACACCCCGTGATGCGCAGCTACGAGCCCGGTGAGTCGTGGCGCTGGTGCTTCGCCGACGGTTCGATCGTCTGAGCCCTGGGTACGTCAACCATCCGCCGGTTCTTCGCAATTGGTTCCCGCACACCTCTAGCCACTGTCCGTACTCGTATGCCTACTATGAGTAACTGACCGGTCGGTGCCGGCCCGGGGGTCCCTGCGACACGGGACCATGGATCGCGATAGCGTCGCCAGTCCAGACCGGCCTTGTGCCGACCATGTAACGCGAGGCTCCGGGGTTTCCCTTCCCGGAGCCCTTGAGAAGCTTGTGCCACCTTGGAGGTGAGGGTGTCCCAGATCGCAGGCGAGCCCGGGACCCAGGACTTCGTGGAAGTCCGGCTGCCCGCTGCGGGTGCCTACCTGTCCGTGCTCCGTACGGCTACGGCCGGCCTGGCAGCACGCTTGGACTTCACCCTCGACGAGATCGAGGACCTGCGCATCGCGGTCGACGAGGCCTGCGCGATCCTGCTCCAACAGGCCGTACCGGGCTCCGTCCTGAGCTGTGTGTTCCGGCTCATCGACGATTCCCTCGAAGTGACCGTCTCGGCGCCGACGACGGACGGGCGCGCGCCGGAGCGGGACACGTTCGCGTGGACCGTGCTCTCGGCGCTCGCGGGCAAGGTGGACGCGACGGTCGCCGATGACCGCACGGTCGCCATCAGCCTGTACAAACAGCGCGGCGCGGGACCCGGGCCGGCGTGAGGAACGGGGACGGTCCGGTGCGTGACGAGGAGCGGGTCCCACAGGATCCGCGCGAAGGGCATGAGGTACCGGCGGATCCGGCGCTCATGCCGTCGGGCATTCCGGAGCAGCAGGCCCGGCCCCATCCGGTGGACGGGCCTGACGGCCGGACGGCCGGGGCGGAGCAGGCGCAGGCAGAGCGGGCGGCCACGATGAGCGAGCACAGGCAACACGACCCACATGACCGCAGCGGGGCGCGGGCGATGTTCATCGAGCTGCGCAAGCTGCCGGAGGACTCTCCCGAACGGGCTCTGCTGCGCAATCAGCTGGTGCGGATGCATCTGCCGCTCGTGGAGCATCTGGCCCGCCGCTTCCGCAACCGCGGTGAGCCGCTGGACGATCTGACGCAGGTGGCGACGATCGGCCTGATCAAGTCGGTGGACCGGTTCGATCCGGAGCGGGGTGTCGAGTTCTCGACGTACGCCACTCCCACGGTCGTCGGAGAGATCAAGCGGCACTTCCGTGACAAGGGCTGGGCGGTGCGGGTGCCGCGCCGCCTCCAGGAGTTGCGGCTGTCGCTGACGACAGCGACGGCCGAACTGTCCCAGCAGCACGGCCGTTCGCCGACGGTGCACGAGCTGGCGGAACGTCTCGGCATCTCCGAGGAAGAGGTCCTCGAAGGGCTGGAGTCGGCCAACGCGTACAGCACGCTGTCGCTGGACGTCCCGGACACGGACGACGAGTCCCCGGCGGTGGCGGACACGCTCGGCTCGGAGGACGAGGCGCTGGAGAGCGTCGAGTACCGCGAGTCGCTGAAGCCTCTGCTGGAGGATCTGCCGCCGCGGGAGAAGCGGATTCTGCTGCTGCGTTTCTTCGGCAACATGACGCAGTCCCAGATCGCGCAGGAGGTCGGCATCTCCCAGATGCATGTCTCGCGGCTGCTGGCGCGGACGCTGGCGCAGCTGCGCGAGAAGCTGCTCGTGGAGGAGTGACGCGCGGTCGCCGGAGACGGGCCCGTCCCGGGCGTCCGGCGGCCGGGGACCGGGGCCCCATGCGCCGGGCGATTCGCCGGCGACGGCCTACGCGCGGTCCCGGCCGCGGATGCCGAGCGCCTCGGTGGTCGTCGGGTTGACCAGCAGTACCAGCGCCGTCACGGCGACGACGGCGAGCGCGATCCCGGCCGGGATCAGCGGGCCGCTGGAGCGCAGCAGCGTCCAGGCGACGGGCAGCGCCATGATCTGGGTGACGAGCGCGGGGCCGCGGCTCCAGGCGCGGCGCAGCATCAGTCCGCGTGCGGCGAGCAGCGGGATGACGGCGAGGGCGATGAGGGTGATGCCGCCCATCTCGGCCTGCTGCGGACTGTCGGGCCGTCCGAGGAGGCCCATCGCGAGCATGTATCCGCCGCCGGCGACGAGCGCGAGGGCTTCGAGGCCCGCGCAGGCCGCCGCCGCGGCCAGTCGCCCCGGGCGCGGGCTGGGGTCGGTGGTGTTCCGCTCACTGCTGCTCACCCCAGCAGGGTAGCCGCCGGGTCGCGGCGACCGGGCGGGCCCCGGAGGGGGCGCGGACCGCCCGGGGAGGGGGCGGGTGCCCGTGGCCGGTAATCTCCTCCGTATGCGCGCACTCCTTGTGGTCAATCCGGCAGCAACCACCACCAGTGCCCGCACACGCGACGTACTCATCCACGCGCTCGCCAGCGAGATGAAGCTGGAGGCGGTGACGACCGAGTACCGGGGGCACGCCCGGGATCTGGGACGGCGCGCGGCGGACTCCGAGGACATCGAGCTGGTGGTCGCGCTCGGCGGTGACGGCACGGTCAACGAGGTCGTCAACGGCCTTCTGCACAACGGTCCTGACCCCGACCGCCTGCCGCGGCTGGCCGTCGTTCCGGGCGGTTCGACGAATGTCTTCGCGCGTGCGCTGGGGCTGCCGAATGACGCCGTGGAGGCGACCGGCGCAATTCTGGACGCGCTGAGTAACCGGAGCGAACGCACTGTCGGCCTGGGACTGGCGGGCGGTACTCCGGGTACGGACGACGAATCGGTTCCCGCACGCTGGTTCACTTTCTGCGCGGGGCTGGGATTCGACGCCGGAGTGGTCGGCCGGGTCGAACAGCACCGGGAACGCGGTAAGCGTTCGACGCACGCGCTCTATGTGCGCCAGGTGGTACGGCAGTTCATCGACGAGCCGCATCGCCGGCACGGCATGATCACGCTTGAGCGCCCCGGCGAGCAGCCGGTCACGGACCTCGTGCTGTCCATAGTCTGCAACACGGCCCCCTACTCCTACCTGGGCAATCGTCCGCTGTACGCGTCGCCGGGCGCCTCGTTCGACACCGCTCTGGATGTGCTCGGGCTGAGCAGACTGTCGACTCCGGCGGTGGCTCGTTATGCGACGCAGTTGCTCAATTCGACCCCCGATCGGGGCCCGCACGGCAGGCACGCGGTTTCCCTGCACGACCTGACGGACTTCACCTTGCATTCGAAGGTCCCACTGCCCTTCCAGATGGACGGCGACCACCTGGGACTGCGAACCAGCGTGACGTTCACAGGCGTACGCCGTGCACTGCGTGTGATTGTGTGAGTGGAAGTAGGGAAAGTCCTTTCACTCGAACGTTTAGGCTGGCATCCACCCCATGGAAGTACGGCTGTGACCGAGTCGACACCGAGGAATCAAAAAAAACTTTCCTGAAGGGGTTGTATCCGCAGCCGAGGTTTGCGAATCTCTACATGGCGCTCGGGACGGCCCGCTTCACCGGCCTCCGCTGAGCGCCAGAACCCCCTCCTCAAACCAGGACCACACCAGTTCATCTGGGAGTCGGCCCTTCCCTTGTCGGGGGATTCGTGAAAGCGTTCACATTCACAAGCAATCCGCACGTAACACCAAGAGAGGTAGCAGCCATGGACTGGCGTCACAACGCCGTTTGCCGCGAGGAAGACCCGGAGCTCTTCTTCCCCATCGGCAACACCGGTCCTGCGCTGCTGCAGATCGAGGAAGCCAAGGCCGTCTGCCGTCGCTGCCCCGTCATGGAGCAGTGCCTGCAGTGGGCGCTCGAGTCCGGCCAGGACTCGGGTGTCTGGGGTGGCCTCAGCGAGGACGAGCGCCGCGCGATGAAGCGTCGTGCCGCTCGCAACCGGGCGCGTAACGCGACCGCCTGAGCCCCCGCCACAGACCTTGAGCACGGCGGCGCGTACAGCGTGTACGCATAACCCCGCCCCCGAACCGCAGCGCGCAGTACCCCCCGATGCGCAAACGTCATAGAGCTTGAGGCCGAGCCCCGGACCGTCACCACGGTCCGGGGCTCGTTGCTGTGCCGACCGCCGTGAGAATGCTGTGAAGAAGAGGCGCCCGGCCCGGTCCCTGCGGCCCGAAGCGCGGGCGGGCGCCGGTTACTTGTGCGGCTCCACCGGGATGTCGAGGATCACCCGGGTGCCCCGCTCCTGGCCGGGAAGCATGTCGAATCCGCCGCCCAACTCCCCTTCCACCAGGGTTCGTACGATCTGGAGACCGAGATTGCCGGCCCGCCGGGGATCGAAGCCCTCCGGCAGCCCGCGCCCGTCGTCCTGGACGGTGATGAGCAGCCGGGCGCCCGAACGACCGCCGTCGGCGCGGCGTTTGGGAGAGGTCCCGCCGCTGCGGACGGCGTGCACCTCGACCGTGCCGCGCTCCCCCGTCGCGAAGGCGTGCTCCAGCGCGTTCTGGAGGATCTCGGTGAGGACCATCGACAGCGGCGTCGCCACCTCCGCGTCGAGAATCCCGAACCGGCCCGTCCGGCGGACCGTCTTGCCGGGTGAGATCTCCGACACCATCGCGAGCACCCGGTCGGCGATCTCGTCGAACTCGACACGTTCGTCCAGATTCTGGGAAAGCGTCTCATGGACGATGGCGATGGAACCGACCCTGCGCACCGCCTCGTTGAGGGCTTCGCGGCCCTGCTCCGAGTCCATCCGGCGCGCCTGGAGCCGCAGCAGCGCGGCGACCGTCTGGAGGTTGTTCTTCACCCGGTGGTGGATCTCCCGGATGGTGGCGTCCTTCGTTATCAACTCACGCTCGCGGCGCCGTAGTTCGGTGACGTCACGGAGCAGGATCAGCGAGCCGATCCGGGTGCCCTTCGGCTTGAGCGGGATGGCCCGGAGCTGGATGACGCCGCCGCTGCTCTCGATCTCCGTCTCGCGCGGGGCGTATCCACTGGCCAGTTTGACCATGGCCTCGTCCACCGGGCCGCGCGCCGGGGCCAGTTCGTCGGTCGTCCGCCCGAGATGGTGTCCCACTAGGTCGGACGCGAGTCCCAGCCGGTGATACGCCGAGAGGGCGTTGGGGCTCGCGTACTGGACGACTCCGTCGACGTCGAGCCGGATCAGACCGTCGCCGACGCGCGGCGACGCGTCCATGTCGACCTGCTGGCCGGGGAAGGGAAACGATCCGGCGGCGATCATCTGCGCGAGGTCGGAGGCGGACTGGAGGTAGGTCAGCTCCAGCCGGCTGGGGGTGCGGACCGTCAGCAGGTTGGTGTTGCGCGCGATCACGCCGAGCACACGGCCGTCGCGGCGTACGGGAATGGACTCGACCCGGACCGGGACCTCCTCGCGCCACTCCGGGTCCCCCTCCCGCACGATCCGGCCCTCGTCCAGCGCGGCGTCGAGGAGCGGTCTGCGGCCCCGGGGGACGAGATGGCCGACCATGTCGTCCTGGTAGGACGTGGGGCCGGTGTTGGGCCGCATCTGGGCCACGGAGACGTAGCGGACGCCGTCGCGGGTGGGGACCCACAGGACGAGGTCCGCGAAGGACAGGTCGGAGAGCAGCTGCCACTCCGAGACCAGCAGATGGAGCCATTCGAGGTCGGACTCGGTGAGCGCGGTGTGCTGGCGTACGAGGTCGTTCATGGAGGGCACACAGGGGAGCGTACCCGCGAGGTGATCCGGGGCGGGTGGTGCGACGTGGGGGTGGGCCGGGCCGGAAAATGGGCTCCCCGATCCATGGACAGACGAGAATGGTCTAGTCCACAATGTTCGAGTAAAGCTTCCGCCCTCCCCGCACAGGAGGACGGAACGGGGTAACCGGCGCTCTCTGCCCTGACTGCGTCGATACCTCCTCGCGGCCCTCGCGGCCGTAGCAACTCCGGGCTGCGGTGCCGGACGGGCTGAGGGTCCCGTCCTGGCGCCGCGGCCCGTGGGTGTCTCCGGGGGCCGCCGGCGGAAGCGGGGCGGACGGGCGGACGCGGACTCAGTGGGTCTCGGTGACCTTGGCCAGCGCGCGCGGGGCGTCCGGGTCCTGGCCGCGCGCCAGGGTGATCTCGTACGCGAGGCGCTGGAGCGGCAGGATCTCCAGGACCGGCTGGACCTCCTCGGCGACGCCCTCGGTGGGAAGCGCGAATCCCGCCGACGCGGCGGCCGTCTCGGACTCCGGTCCGACCACGCAGAGGTCCGCGCCCCGGCCGCGCAGCCGGTCCAGGACCGGCCGGAGGGCTTCGCCGCCCCGGCCGCCGGTGACCACGGCGATGACCGGGGAGATGTTGTCGACCATGGCGAGCGGGCCGTGCAGCAGGTCGGCGCCGGAGTAGGCCAGCGCGGGGATGTAGCTCGTCTCCATGAGTTTGAGCGCCGCCTCCCTGGCCGTGGGATAGCCGTAGCCGCGTGAGGTGATGACCATCCGCTCGGCGAACCGGTAGCGGGCGGCCAGCGTGCGCACCTCGTCCTCGCGGGCCAGGATCCGTCCGGCCAGCTCCGGCAGCACGTCCGCGGCCTCCCCGGCGCCGCCGCCCAGGCCCTCGACGAGGAGGTAGAGCGAGAGCAGGGAGGCCGTGTACGTCTTCGTCGCGGGCAGGGCCCTCTCCGGGCCCGCGAGGACGTCGATGTGGAACTCGGAGACGGCCGCGAGCGAGGAGTCGGGGTTGTTGGTCACGGCGAGGGTGACGGCCCCCGCCTCGCGGGCGGCCCGGGTGGCGGCGAGGAGGTCGGGCGAGCCGCCGGACTGGCTGACGGTGATCACCAGTACGTCGCGCAGGTCCGGCCGGGCGCCGAAGGCCGTCGTCGTGGACATGGAGGCCAGCCCGCAGGGCAAGCCCCGGCGGATCTCCAGCAGGTACTTGGCGTAGAGCGCGGCGTGGTCGGAGGTGCCGCGGGCGGTGAGCAGGACGAAGCGGGGACCGCGGGCCGCGACGCGGGCGGCCACCTCGCGGATGCGCGGCGCGCCCTCGTCGAGGACGCGGCGCAGCACCGCCGGCTGTTCGGCCATCTCGGCGGCCATCAGCCGGCCGGGCGCTCCGGTGCGCGCGTGGTGCGGCGCGCCCTCTGGGGAAGGGTCGGTCGCTGGCATGCCGGGTGCCTCCTTCGCCGGGAGATGGCCGGGGGACGGCGCCCACGGGGCCCGCACAAGTCGACCACGGGAACGTCCGCCCCCGCCAGCGGAAGGGCCCGCGCCGCCGGTGGGCGCTCTGCTAGATTGGTCTATACCACAAGACTCAGCGGACTCTTACCAGATCGGCAGGCCCAGCGTGGAAGTTGTCATCGTCCAGGACGCCAAGGCGGGCGGCGAGCTCATAGCGGAGAGCATCGCGGGTCTGCTGCGCCGTAAGCGCGACGCCCTGCTCGGGGTCGCCACGGGATCGACCCCGCTGCCCGTCTACCAGGCACTGACAGCCAAGGTGCGCGCCGGCGAGGTGGACGCGTCGGGCGCCCGCATCGCGCAGCTCGACGAGTACGTCGGCCTGCCGGCCGGGCACCCGGAGTCGTACCGCTCGGTGGTCCTGCGTGAGGTGGTCGAGCCGCTCGGGCTCGGCGAGGACGCCTTCATGGGACCCGACGGCGCCGCCGAGGACGTACAGGCGGCGTGCGAGGCGTACGACCGGGCCCTGGCCGAATCCGGCGGCGTGGACCTCCAGTTGCTCGGCATCGGCACCGACGGGCACATCGGCTTCAACGAACCGTGCTCGTCGCTGGCCTCGCGGACCCGTATCAAGACGCTCACACGGCAGACCCGCGAGGACAACGCCCGGTTCTTCGACAGCCCGGACGAGGTCCCGCACCACGTCATCACCCAGGGCATCGGCACGATCCTGGAGGCCCGGCACCTGGTGCTGCTGGCCACGGGCGAGGGCAAGGCGGAGGCGGTGGCGCAGACCGTGGAGGGGCCGGTGGCCGCCGTCGTACCCGCCTCCGCGCTGCAACTGCACCCGCACGCCACGGTGGTGGTCGACGAGGCCGCCGCGTCCAAGCTGAAGCTGGCGGAGTACTTCCGCGCCACCTACGCCGCCAAGCCGGCGTGGCAGGGCATCTGACGACCTCTCCCGGACCGCCGGGAGTCACGCGAACGCCGGAGGGGCCGCGGATCCGCGGCCCCTCCGGCGTTCGCGTGACGCGTGCCCTGTTCAGGCCCCCCGGCCCGTCAGGGCCTCCGCCGCCGCCGTGCCGCAGACGCGTGCGGCGCCGTAGGTGGCGATGTGCGGGCTTCCCGTGGGCTCGGCGTGGTTGACACCCATCTCCACGACGGCGGTGTCCGGACGGGCGGCGAGGACGCCGTCGAGGACGGCCGCCATCCGGGGGTGCCGGTGGATGTCGCGTACGACGGCGACGATCCGGCGCTCCCCCGCCGCGGCCAGCACCTCGGCCGCGGTGGTCTCGCCGCCGTAGGTGCCGGTCTCCGTGCCGGGCAGCAGCGCCGTCAGTGCGGGCGCGACGCCCCAGGGGGTCTCGTCGCCGACGGCGATGTTGGCGACGGGCGCGAAGGAGGCGACGTACGGCGCCTCCTGAAGAGGTTCGACCGTGCCGGTCACCCGCAGGGCGCGACGCGCGGCGACCAGCCCGATGTCCGCTCCGGTGCCACCGCCGGCGCCGCCGATGCCGGGCGCGGTCCCCTCCTGTACGGCCGCGCCCGGCCCCGAAGCCCCCCGCACCCGGAGCGCCCAGTCGGCGAGGGCGCGTACCCGCGCCGCCGCGTCGGCCAGCCGCTCCTCGGGCAGTTCGCCTTCCCGTACCGCGGCGACCAACGCGTCGCGCAGCCGCAGGACGGTGTCCTCGTCGGCCAGGCCGCCGCCGACGCAGATCGCGTCGACGCCCGCGGCGATCGCGAGGACGGAGCCGCGCTCGATGCCGTACGTCGACGCGATGGCCTGCATCTCGATGCCGTCGGTGACGATCAGCCCGTCGAAGCCCAGCTCCCCCCGGAGCAGACCGGTGATGATCTGCGGGCTGAGAGTCGCGGGGCGGTTCGGGTCGAGCGCGGAGAGCAGGATATGCGCGCTCATCACGGATTTGGAACCCGCGGCGATCGCCGAGCGGAAGGGCGCCAGTTCGCGGGCGTGGACTGTGTCGAAGTCGACGTCGATACGGGGCAGCGCGTGGTGGGAGTCGACGGCCGTGTCGCCGTGGCCGGGGAAGTGTTTGGTGCAGGCGGCGACCCCGGCGGACTGGAGGCCTTCCACATAGGCGGCCGTGTGCCGGGAGACGAGCGCCGGGTCGGCGCCGAAGGACCGGACGCCGATGACGGGGTTGTCGACGTCGGAGTTGACGTCGGCGGACGGCGCCCAGTTGAGGTTGACGCCGCACGCCGCGAGCCGGCCGCCCAGCTCGCGCGCCACGGCCCGTGTGAGGTCCACGTCGTCGACCGAGCCGAGCGCGTAGTTGCCGGGGAACGAGGAGCCGTCGCGTACTTCGAGACGGGTGACGTCCCCGCCCTCCTCGTCGATGGCGACGAGGACGTCGTCCCGCTCGGCCCTGAGCCGGGCGGTGAGCGCGGCCAGTTGGGCCGGCGAGGCGATGTTGCGCCCGAAGAGGCCGACGGAGGTCAGGCCCTCGCCGACGCGCCGCAGCAGCCAGTCGGGGGCCGTGGTGCCCCGGAAGCCGGGCTGGAGGACGGCGAGCGCGTCGCGGGTCAGGGTGTCGGAGCTGTGGGTGAGAGTGGTCATACGGCGCTATCCCTTTACTGCGCCGGAGGTCAGACCGGTCGCCATCTTCTTCTGAATGATCATGAAGAACACCACCACGGGCAGGGCGATCAGGGTGGAGGACGCCATCAGCGCCCCGTAGTCGGTGCCCCGCTCGGTGGTGAAGGTCATCAGCCACACGTTGAGTGTGTACTTGGAGTTGTCGTTGATCAGGATGTACGCGAAGAGGTACTCGTTCCACGCGTTGACCAGCGCGAAGATCGACGCCGCCGCGAGGCCGGGGGCCAGCAGCGGGAAGATCACCCGCCGGAAGGCGCCCATCCGCGTACAGCCGTCGACCATCGCCGACTCCTCCAGCTCCACCGGGATGTTCACGACGAAGCCGCGGATCATGATGATCGCGAACGGCAGCGTGGACACCAGGTAGACGATGATCAGGCCCCAGTACTCGTCCAGGCCGCCCATCGCGTTGAGCTGCGCGTAGATCGGGATGAGCATCGCCGTGGGCGGCAGCATCTGTACGAGGATCAGCACCATCAGCAGCGCGCGGCGGCCGAAGAACCTGAACCGGCCGATGGCGAGCGCCGCCAGCGTCGCGATGACCATGCCGCCGACGACCGCGGTGACCGAGACGATCAGGCTGGACTGGACGGCGGTGGAGAAGTTCGGCTGGTCCACCGCGCGGGCGAAGTTGTCGAAGGTGAGCGACGACGGCCACAGCGTCTGGTCGTACGAGCGGATCTCGTGGTTGGGCCGCAGCGCGCTGATGACCAGCCAGTACACCGGGAACGCCATGACGACGGCGAACAGCAGACCGAGCACGTCGTAGACGCCGCGGCTCTTCTTGCGGTCCGGGCGCAGCTCCTGCGCGGCGACCGCCGGGGGCGTGGCCGGAACGGGCGCGGGCGCGGTGGAGGTTGAGGTGCTCATTCGACCTCTCCTGTCTTCATCAGCTGACGCAGGTAGAACACGGCCACGCCGGAGAGCAGCAGGACGGTGATCAGGGCGATCGCGGTGCCCTGGCTGAAGGAGGTGGACTCGAAGGCCTTCGAGAAGGAGTAGAGGCCGAGGGTCTCGTACTCGGGTTCGGGCTTGTTGCCGCGCAGCAGCCAGATCTGGCCGAAGACGTTGAAGTCCCAGATCACCGAGAGGGTGGTGACCATGACGAAGACGGGGCGGATGACGGGCCAGGTCACGTAGCGGAAGATGCCGCGGACGTTGGCGCCGTCGAGGGCCGCCGCCTCCTCCAGCTCCCGGGGGACCTGGGTGAGGGCCGCGTACAGGGTGATCACGACGAACGGGACGGCGCCCCAGACGACCAGCAGGGTGATGATCGCGAAGCCCTGCCACGGGTCGAGGAACCAGTTGTGGCCGAGGAACTCCTCGCCGGCGACCTTGGCTATCAGGGTGTTCAGCAGGCCGTAGTCGGAGTCCGACAGCCAGCGGAAGATCGAGGCGGCGACCATCAGGGGCATCGACCAGGCGGCGATCAGCGCCGCCGTGAGGGTCAGGCGCACCCAGGTGGACAGCCGGGTCATCATCATGGCGACCAGCAGGCCGATGGCCATGGTGAGGCCGACACAGACGGCCATGAAGAGGACGGTGCGGCCGGTGACGGACCAGAATTCGCTGTCACCGAGGATGTTCGTGAACTGCTCGAAGCCGACCCAGGGGGGCGGCTCCCCCGTCCACAGCTCACGCCGCCCCATGTCCTGGAAGGACATGATCACGGTCTTGGTGAGCGGGAAGGCGTAGACGGCGGCGATGGCGAGGATCGCCGGGAGGATCAGCAGGAACGGGAGGAGTTCGCCCTTCTTGCGGCGTCTCTTCCCGGTCGTCTTGACCGTCCCGTTCCCGGGGGTGGGCCGGCCGTCTGTCCCTTTCGGGTCACGCGGTACCGGGGGCGCCGGTGGTCCGGCGGCCTCCTGCGTGTCGGCAGCAGTCACGTGACTGACCTTCCGTTTCGTTCTCCGCACCGAATCCGCGCCCGGAAGGGCGGGGAGCGGGGGTCCGGTGGTGACCGGACCGCCGCCCCCGCGGACCCGCCGACGGGCCTCCGGGGGCGGGGGCGCCGGAGGCCCTGGCGTTCGGGACCCCCGGGTCAGGGACTGGTGTGGCTCGGGCCCTGACCCCGGGGCTCCTGGGTCAGGACTCTTCGTTGATCAGTTCGTTGATCTTCGCGTCGGCTTCCTTCGTGGCGTCGGCCACGGAGTCACCCTTGAGGATCGACAGGAGCATGTTCTCCAGGACCTCCTCCTTCTCGATGGAGGTCCAGCCGGGCGCGATGGGGGTGAACCACGCGTCGGGCACGGCGTTGGCGATCGGAGCGGTCTCCGGCTTCGCCTTCAGCGGCTCCAGCTGCTTCTCGTTGTTGGGGAGGATGTTCTTGCCGGCGAGAACATCCATGGACTTCTCGCTGGTGAACATCGAGACCCAGTCCTCGGCCAGGTCCTGGACCTTGGACTTGCTGGTGATCGCCAGGTCGGAGCCGCCGATGAAGGAGGGCAGCGCCTTGCCGTTCGGGCCGGGCATTCCGGCGGTGAGGATCTTGCCCTCGAGCTTGGGGTTGCCGTTGTTCTTGCCGTCGATGACGGAGCCCGACTCCCAGCCGTTGCCGTAGATGAGGGCCGCCTTCTCGTTGGCCATCACGTTGGCGTGGTCCTGCTCGTCCTTCGTCTGGTCGGCCTTGTTGTACTTCTTGACCAGGTCGATGAAGTGCTGGATGCCCTTCTGCGCCTCGGGCGTGGAGAGCGAGCCCTTCCACTCCTTGGCGCCCTCGTCGTACGTGGCGATCGCGCCGTCGTACGCGGCGACGTAGGACATGGCGGCGTACCAGTAACGGCCGGGCAGGTAGAGGCTGGAGGAGCGCTTGTCCTTCTTGCTGTTCTCGGCGGCGATCTTGTCCATCGCCGCGAGCATCTCGTCCTCGGACTCCGGCAGCGTGTCGAGGCCGGCGCCCTTCTTGAGCATGTCCGTGTTGTAGATCGCCACGCGCGCGCCGGCGTAGTAGGGCACGCAGTACTGCTTGCCCTCGAAGGTGCAGGTGTCCTTGAGCCCCTGGATCCAGGTGTCCGAGTTGTCGTACTTCTTGGGATCGACCTCGGCCACCGCGCCGTTGAGGATGTACTGCATGGTCTCGGTGTTGCCGAGCTCGACGACGTCCGGGAACTTGTCGCCGCCCAGGGCGGTGTCGAGCTTCTTGGCCTTGTCCGCCCACTGCTGGTACTGGACATCGACCTTGACGTTCGGGTACTTCTCCTTGAACTGCGCGTTGACATCCTTGACCAGTTCCGGCCAGGTGCTCTGCGCGTCCACCATCAGCCAGACGGTGACTGTGTCCTTACGGTCCTTCGGGTCCTTCGCCGAACCGCTGTCGTCCGATCCACACGCCGCGACCGAGAACATCATGCCCGCGACGCCGATCGCCGCGATGAGCTTGCGCTTCACGCCACCCTCCTCAGGGATTCCTGCAACCCCCTCCCCACCGCGAAGACTTACGACGAGTACCACCGGGGCTGGGACCTGGTCTTTAATGGTTTAGACCAGTACGGGGAGCTTGGCCTAGACCTTTAGGGGTGTCAAGGGTGTATAAGAGGGCTGTCGTGTCCGTTATCGGACCGACACCTGGATCGGGGAGACGACCCGCGACCGGACCGTGCCACCATGTGAGCCGCAACAGACGGAGGAGCCGGTGACGGCAGCAGCGCAGGAGTCGGGAAGGCAGACCATGGCCACGGACGGGGGCGGCACCGAGACCGAGAACGGGGCGGCCACCCGTACCGCACGCGTGCCCAAGTACTACCGGCTGAAGCGGCACTTGCTCGACATGACGGAGACGCTGCCGCCGGGCACTCCCGTACCGCCGGAGCGCACCCTGGCGGCCGAGTTCGACACCTCGCGCACCACCGTGCGCCAGGCGCTCCAGGAGCTGGTCGTCGAGGGCCGGCTGGAGCGGATCCAGGGCAAGGGCACCTTCGTGGCCAAGCCCAAGGTGTCGCAGGCGCTCCAGCTCACCTCGTACACCGAGGACATGCGCGCGCAGGGCCTGGAGCCGACCTCGCAGCTGCTGGACATCGGCTACGTCACCGCCGACGACACACTCGCCGGGCTCCTCGACATCACCGCCGGCGGCCGGGTGCTGCGCATCGAGCGGCTGCGGCTGGCGAGCGGCGAGCCGATGGCCATCGAGACCACGCACCTTTCGGCCAAACGCTTCCCCGCGCTGCGCCGTTCGCTCGTCAAGTACACCTCGCTCTACACCGCGCTGGCCGAGGTGTACGGCGTCCACCTCGCGGAGGCCGAGGAGACGATCGAGACGTCGCTCGCGACACCGCGCGAGGCGGGGCTCCTCGGGACCGACGTGGGCCTGCCGATGCTGATGCTCTCGCGGCACTCGATCGACACCGCCGGGGAGCCCGTGGAGTGGGTCCGCTCGGTGTACCGCGGCGACCGCTACAAGTTCGTGGCGCGGCTGCGCAGACCGACCGACTGACTCCGGAGGGCCGGCTGCCGATATCGGCGTAGGCCCACGTCAAAGGGCATGTTCGGGAACCGGCGCGGAAGTACGGAACGCACACCGTTGCCGTACCGATATGCGGACGGGGGGTGACGCGTGCCGAAAAGGTCCCCTAGATTTCCTGCGAGTTTCAGCAGGTGATCCAGTGAGGGGACGACTCGCCATGCCAGAGCCGGCACAGCCAAGTTCCGCCGCACCGAAATCGTCCGGGCGTCTCACGCCGAAGTCGATCGTCATATGGGCGCTCGTCGCCCTGGTGGGAGCGGTCGGCTGGGGTGTCCTCGCGCTGTCACGCGGCGAGGAGATCTCCGCGGCCTGGATGCTGGCCGCGGCACTCGGCTCGTACGCGATCGCCTACCGCTTCTACTCCAGATTCATCGCCCGGCGGGTCCTGAAGGTCGACAAGACACGGGCCACGCCCGCCGAACGGCTCGACAACGGTGTCGACTTCCACCCCACCGACCGGCGCGTGCTCTTCGGCCACCACTTCGCGGCCGTCGCGGGCGCGGGACCGCTCGTCGGACCGGTGCTGGCCGCGCAGATGGGTTATCTGCCCGGCACGATCTGGATCGTCGCGGGTGTCATCTTCGCGGGCGCGGTCCAGGACATGGTCACGCTGTTCTTCTCCACGCGCCGCGACGGCCGTTCGCTCGGCCAGATCGCGCGTGACGAGATAGGCCCGTTCGGCGGCGCCGCCGCGCTCATCGCGGTCTTCCTCATCATGATCATCCTGCTGGCGGTGCTGGCACTGGTCATCGTCAACGCGCTCGCCGACTCGCCGTGGGGTGTCTTCTCCATCGCGATGACCATCCCGATCGCGCTCTTCATGGGCGTGTATCTGCGGGTGATGCGGCCGGGCAAGGTCAGCGAGGTCTCGCTCATCGGCGTGGCGCTGCTCCTGCTCGCGATCGTGGCCGGCGGCTGGGTCGCCGAGTCCTCGCTCGCCGACACCTTCACGCTGGAGGCCGGCACGCTGGTCATCTGGATGATCGTGTACGGCTTCCTGGCGTCCGTGCTGCCGGTCTGGATGCTGCTGGCGCCGCGCGACTACCTGTCGACCTTCATGAAGGTCGGCACGATCGCGCTGCTGGCGATCGGCGTGGTCGTGGCGCTGCCGACGATGAAGATGGACGCGGTCACGGAGTTCGCGAGCCGCGGTGACGGCCCGGTCTTCGCCGGATCGATGTTCCCGTTCGTCTTCATCACGATCGCGTGCGGCGCGCTGTCCGGTTTCCACTCCCTCATCTCCTCGGGCACCACACCGAAGATGGTGCAGAAGGAGACCCAGATCCGGATGATCGGGTACGGCGCGATGCTCACCGAGTCGTTCGTCGCGATCATGGCGATGATCACGGCGTGCATCATCGACCCGGGTCTCTACTTCGCGATCAACTCCCCCGCCGGAGTCATCGGCGGCACGGTCGAGTCCGCCTCCCAGGCGGTCGCCAACCTCGGCTTCACCATCTCGCCGGACCAACTCGCCCAGGCGGCCAAGGACGTCGAGGAGTCGAGCCTGCTGTCGCGGACCGGCGGCGCGCCGACCTTCGCGCTCGGCATGGCCGAGATCTTCTCGTCCGTCATCGGCGGCGCGGGGATGAAGGCGTTCTGGTACCACTTCGCCATCATGTTCGAGGCGCTGTTCATCCTGACGACGGTGGACGCGGGGACGCGCGTCGGGCGCTTCATGCTCCAGGACATGCTCGGCAACGTGTACAAGCCGATGCGCCAGGTCAGCTGGAAGCCGGGCGTCTGGTTCGCCAGCGCCGTGGTCGTCGGCGCGTGGGGCTACTTCCTCTGGGTCGGCGTGCACGACCCGCTGGGCGGCATCAACCAGCTCTTCCCGCTGTTCGGCATCGCGAACCAGCTCCTGGCCGCGGTGGCGCTCGCCGTGTGCACGACGCTGCTGGTGAAGTCCGGGCGCCTCAAATGGGCCTGGGTGACGGCGGTTCCGCTGGCCTGGGACGCGGCGGTCACGCTCACCGCGAGCTGGCAGAAGATCTTCTCCGAGGACCCGAAGGTCGGCTTCTTCAAGCAGCGCGAGGTCTACCAGACGGGCATCGACAACGGCGAGGTGCTCCCTCCGGCGAAGACGATGGACGACATGCACACGGTCGTCACCAACTCGACGGTGGACGGCGTGCTCTGCGCGCTCTTCGCGATCCTGATCATCGTGGTCATCGCGGACGCCGGCCGCGTCTGCTACAAGGCGATCCGGCACCCGGAGAGCGTCAAGCTCTCGGAGACGCCGTACGTGAAGTCGGAACTGGTCGCGCCGGCGGGCATGTTCGCGACGAAGGAGGAGAAGGCGGAACTGGCCGCGGCGGAGACGAAGGCGTCGGCCGGGGCGGGCGCCGGGACGGGCCGGTCATGACCTCGGCGGCGAAGGTGCGCCACGCGGTGGGCCGGATCCGCTGGTACGTGAGGGAGTTGACGGGCGAGTCGGCGTACGACCACTACGTGGCCCACACCCGCGCCTGCGACCCGACGGCGGAGCCCCTGACACGCCGCGCCTTCGAACGGAACCGGATGGACGCACGCGAGGCGGACCCGCGGGAGGGCTTCCGCTGCTGCTGAGCATGACGACCGAAGGGCCGCTGTTCCCCCGGGGGGAGCGGCGGCCCTTCGCCGCTCCCCCTGATCGAGGAGGTCCGACACAACATGTGGGGGGTGCCGCTCCCAACGAGCCCCACATGTATGCTCAAGTCTGCTGTCGCCGCAGGAGAATCCGGTGGAAATCCGGAACTGTCCCGCAACGGTGTGCTGTGGTGCGCTTCGTCGCGCCCGCGAGTCCGAGCACCTGCCGACGGCGCATCCGGGTCGACCGAACCGGGTGCCGAGACGTCCGGGCCCCGAGGCAGGGCCGGTGGACGCCGCGCCGCGCGCCGCCCGTTTCCGGGACGGCCTACGCTGCCGTGCGCCGCCGTGCCCTCCCCGAGGCCCAGAGCCGAGCGAGGGAGAGCACCACGTGACCATCGCGCCAGCCGATCCGGCTTCAGCGATCTCCGAGCGGGGACGGGAGACGGCCGGACCGGCCGACGGACCCGGGACGGGCCTTCTGCGGCTCCTCACGGACCTCACCGCCGACCTCGCCGACACCGAGCCCGGCAGGGTCGCCGCCGCCGCGCTCCGTGGCCGCAGCGCCGCCTCGGACGAGGCCGAGCTGCGCGGACTCGCCACCGAGGCCGCCGCCGGGCTCATCTCCGAGGACCCCGCGTACTCCCGCCTCGCCGCCCGCCTGCTCACCCGCGCCATCGCGGAGGAGGCCGCGGGCCAGGGCGCCGTCTCGTTCTCCTCCTCGGTCGCCGTGGGCCACGCGGAGGGGCTGATCGCGGACCGTACGGCCGCGTTCGTCACCCGCCACGCCGCCCGCCTCGACGCGCTGATCGACCCCGCCGCCGACGACCGCTTCGGCTACTTCGGTCTGCGCACCCTCTTCAGCCGCTATCTGCTCCGGCACCCGATCAGCCGCGATGTCATCGAGACGCCGCAGTACTTCATGCTGCGCGTCGCGTCCGGGCTGGCCAAGGACGACTCCCCGGCCGCCGTGGACGAAGTCGCCGCGCTGTACGGCCTGATGAGCCGACTCGACTACCTCCCCTCCTCCCCCACCCTCTTCAACTCCGGCACCCGGCACCCCCAGATGTCGTCCTGCTATCTGCTCGACTCCCCGCTGGACGAGCTGGACTCCATCTACGACCGCTACCACCAGGTGGCCCGCCTCTCGAAGCACGCGGGCGGCATCGGCCTCTCGTACTCCCGTATCCGCGCCCGCGGTTCGCTGATCCGCGGCACGAACGGGCACTCCAACGGCATCGTGCCGTTCCTCCGGACGCTCGACTCCTCGGTCGCCGCCGTCAACCAGGGCGGCCGGCGCAAGGGCGCCGCCTGCGTGTATCTGGAGACGTGGCACGCGGACATCGAGGAGTTCCTGGAGCTGCGCGACAACACCGGCGAGGAGGCGCGCCGCACGCACAATCTGAACCTCGCGCACTGGATCCCCGACGAGTTCATGCGCCGGGTCGACGCGGACGGCGACTGGTCGCTCTTCTCGCCGGCCGACGTGCCCGAGCTGGTCGACCTGTGGGGCGACGCGTTCGACGCGGCGTACCGCGC
The DNA here is from genome assembly GCF_055583685.1 of Streptomyces sp. NPDC104581. Taxonomy (NCBI): domain Bacteria; kingdom Bacillati; phylum Actinomycetota; class Actinomycetes; order Kitasatosporales; family Streptomycetaceae; genus Streptomyces; species Streptomyces sp. NPDC104581. The sequence goes on along the minus strand of NZ_JBVJNN010000015.1, from coordinate 111,748 downwards.
GGCCGAGGCGGCGGGCAAGGCCCGCAGGAGCATCCCGGCGCGTGAGCTGTACGGCCGGATGATGCGTACGCTCGCGCAGACCGGCAACGGCTGGATGACCTTCAAGGACGCGTCGAACCGTACGGCGAACCAGACCGCCGAGCCCGGCGCCGTCGTGCACTCCTCCAACCTCTGCACCGAGATCCTGGAGGTCACGGACGACGGCGAGACGGCCGTCTGCAACCTGGGCTCGGTCAACATCGGGGCGTTCGTGACCGGGAGCGGCGAGCTGGACTGGGAGCGGCTGGACGACAGCGTCCGCACCGCCGTCACCTTCCTCGACCGGGTCGTGGACATCAACTTCTACCCGACCGAGCAGGCCGGCCGCTCCAACGCCAAGTGGCGCCCGGTGGGCCTGGGTCTGATGGGCCTCCAGGACGTCTTCTTCAAGAAGCGGCTGCCGTTCGACTCCCCCGAGGCCGCCGCCCTCTCCACCCGGATCGCCGAGCGGATCATGCTCGCCGCGTACGAGGCGTCCTGCGACCTCGCCGAGCGCGAGGGCCCGCTGCCCGCCTGGTCGAAGACCCGGGCGGCGCGCGGCGTGCTGCACCCGGACCACTACGACACCACCCTCAACTGGCCCGAGCGGTGGGAGGCCCTGCGGGCGCGCGTCGCGAAGACGGGAATGCGCAACTCCCTGCTGCTCGCCATCGCGCCGACGGCCACCATCGCCTCGATCGCGGGCGTGTACGAGTGCATCGAGCCACAGGTCTCCAACCTCTTCAAGCGCGAGACGCTGTCGGGTGAGTTCCTCCAGGTCAACGCCTATCTGGTGGCCGATCTGAAGAAGCTCGGCGTGTGGGACGCGCAGTCCCGTGAGGCGCTGCGCGAGTCCAACGGCTCGGTGGCGGCCTTCGGCTGGATCCCGGCCGAGGTGCGCGAGCTGTACCGCACGGCGTGGGAGATCCCGCAGCGCGGCCTGATCGACATGGCGGCGGCGCGCACGCCGTTCCTCGACCAGAGCCAGTCGCTGAACCTGTTCCTGGAGACACCGACCATCGGCAAGCTCAGCTCGATGTACGCGTACGCCTGGAAGAAGGGGCTGAAGACGACGTACTACCTGCGCTCGCGGCCGGCGACGCGGATCGCCCGCGCGGCGAAGTCCCAGCCGGTCACCGCCGCGGCGCCGGTGCCCGTACCCGCGCGGCCTGCGCCCGTGCCCGCACAGCCGGCGCCGGACGCCGACGCCGTCGCCTGTTCCCTGGAAAACCCCGAGTCCTGCGAGGCCTGCCAGTAATGACCACGTCCGACGCAGAGAAGAACCTGCTCGACCCGGGCTTCGAACTCACCCTGCGCCCCATGCGTTACCCGGACTTCTACGAGCGCTACCGGGACGCGATCAAGAACACCTGGACGGTGGAGGAGGTCGACCTCCACTCCGACGTCGCCGACCTCGGCAAGCTCACCCCCGGTGAGCAGCACATGATCGGCCGGCTGGTCGCGTTCTTCGCGACGGGCGACTCGATCGTCGCGAACAACCTGGTGCTGACGCTCTACAAGCACATCAACTCCCCCGAGGCGCGGCTCTACCTCTCGCGCCAGCTCTTCGAGGAGGCCGTGCACGTCCAGTTCTATCTGACGCTGCTCGACACCTACCTGCCGGACCCGGCGGACCGCGCGGCGGCGTTCGACGCGGTCGAGGAGATCCCGTCGATCCGTGAGAAGGCGCAGTTCTGCTTCAAGTGGATGGACTCGGTCGAGAAGATCGACCGCCTGGAGTCCCGGGCCGACCGGCGCCGCTTCCTGCTGAACCTGATCTGCTTCGCGGCCTGCATCGAGGGCCTCTTCTTCTACGGGGCGTTCGCCTACGTCTACTGGTTCCGCTCGCGGGGCCTGCTGCACGGGCTGGCCACAGGCACCAACTGGGTGTTCCGGGACGAGACGATGCACATGAACTTCGCCTTCGAGGTCGTGGACACCGTCCGTAAGGAGGAGCCGGAACTCTTCGACGACGCGCTGCGGCAGCAGGTCACCGACATGCTGAAGGAGGCGGTCGAGGCGGAGCTCCAGTTCGGCCGCGACCTGTGCGGGGACGGCCTGCCGGGCATGAACACGGAGTCGATGCGCGAATACCTCCAGTGCGTCGCGGACCAGCGACTCCAGCGCCTGGGCTTCGCGCCGGTGTACGGCTCGGAGAACCCGTTCTCCTTCATGGAGCTCCAGGGCGTCCAGGAACTGACCAACTTCTTCGAACGCCGCCCCTCGGCGTACCAGGTGGCGGTGGAGGGCACGGTCGGCTTCGACGACGACTTCTGAAGGGGCTTCAGCCCAGTGGGGTGACCGCCGGGCCGGCCGTGCGGAGCGTGATCGTTCCGCCCGGCCGGCCCGGCCGTGCGTGGCCGTCCGGGTGCTCCGCGCGGCGGAGTTGGCGGTCGATGGCGCGGTCCCTGAGGTGCCCGATGAGACCGGGAAGGGCGAGAAGGCCGAAAAGAGCGAGTACGACGAGGTAACCACCGATTGCGTTCATGGCTCCACTCTCGTCGTTCCACGGCAGAAAGAGCAGTGGCAGGACTGTCATGAACCATCGAATTACTGCCACACTGCTTCCATGCTGAGAAACGTGGCGGTCGTCCTGCTCGACGGAGTGCACCCCTTCGAACTCGGTGTGCTCTGCGAGGTGTTCGGTCTCGACCGCAGCGCGCAGGGGCTGCCCGTCTACGACTTCGCCGTCGTCTCCGCCGAGGGCCCCGTCCTGCGCACGCACGCCGGATTCACCATCTCCGCGCTCCAGGGTCTCGACCGGCTGGAGGAAGCCGATCTGATCTGCGTGCCGGCCGGGGACACCTACGTCGTCCGGGAGTACCCGGCCGAACTGCTGGACGCGCTGCGCCGGGCCGTGGACCGGGGCGCGCGGGTGCTCAGTGTCTGCGCGGGCGTGTTCACCCTCGGCGCCGCCGGACTGCTCGACGGGCGGCGCTGCGCCACCCACTGGATGCACTCGGCCGAGCTGGCGGAGGCGTACCCGCTGGCCGATGTGCAGCCCGATGTGCTGTACGTCGACGACGGACCGGTCGTCACCTCCGCCGGGACGGCCGCCGGCATCGACGCGTGCCTCCATGTCGTACGCCAGGAGCACGGCCCCGAGATCGCCAACGCGATCGCCCGCCGCATGGTGGTCCCGCCGCACCGCGACGGCGGGCAGGCGCAGTTCATCGAGCGCCCGCTGCCCACCCCGTGCGACACGGTGGGCGGGGTCCTCGAATGGATGGAGCGGCATCTGGACAGCGAGATGACCGTCGAGCAGCTCGCGGAGCGGGCCCATATGTCGCCCCGTACCTTCGCCCGCCGTTTCCAGCAGGAGACGGGGACCACCCCGTACCGCTGGCTCCTGCGCCAACGCGTACTGCTGGCACAGGAGTTGCTGGAGGGGACGGACGAGACGGTGGACACGATCGCCGGCCGGTCGGGGTTCGGCAACGCGGCGGGGCTGCGGCACCACTTCCTGCGCACGCTCGGGACGACCCCGAACGTCTACCGGCGCACGTTCCGGGGCCCCACGCGCGTCGCGTGAGGCCCCGGAACGGGACGCCGTCAGAGGTCGGCGGAGATCGGGGCGTCAGATCCCGCAGCTGGGCGCGGACCAGAAGCGGCCCGAGCGGTGGTCGACGTGCGCGTGGTCGTTGTGACCGGGGTAGCCCGGGCCGAGAATGCCGTTGAAGCCGTGGTTCCGCGCGTTCTGGGCCAGGGCGCAGAGCGTGTGAGGTCCGGCCCCGATGTCGGCGGCGTCGCCGTAGAGGTGGCGGCTGCTGCTGGCCCCGCCGACCGCGTTGTTGCACGCGACCGAGCGGAATCCGCTGGTGACACGGAGCGGCTGGTCACCCATCGCGTGCCGCATCGCCTCCAGCTTCCACATGGTGCGCAGGGCGTTGGACTTGGCGGTCGCCGCGCTCACCGCACCGCCCGACCAGTCGGAGTTGCAGTTGTTCAGCTCGGCGTAGGTGAAGTGGATCGGCGTGCAGTCGTCGTCCTGGAGCTGGTAGATCTTGTTGAACGTGTTGGGGCCGGCGACCCCGTCGGCGGCGAGCCCGTACGCGGACTGGAAGCGCTTGACCGCGGCGGCCGTGGCCGGTCCGTACGCGCCGTCGATGGCGAGGACGGCGCCGTTGCCCGCGTGGCCGGCCACGCGGATCTGGAGCTGGGTCACGGCGGCGCCGCTGGACCCCTGGGAGAGGGTGCCGGACCACGTGTAGCAGCCGTCGGCCTGGGCGGGGCCGGCGGTGACCACCGCACCCGCCCATGCGAACGACAGGGTCATGACAAGGCTGAGCAGAAGTCTTGAGGTACGTCGAAGCATCGGGTCTCCAGATTCGCGAGGCGAGATGTACGGCAGAGAGTGGCGCAAGGGTCGACGCGCGTCAACCCGTCCCTGAACAGGGCCACTTGTCGAACCAATGGCGACGGGTCGGTATCCGGCGCGACGACTGACGGCCCCGCTCCGGGTGTCCGGAGGGGGCCGTCAGTCGTCGTCGGGTGCGGAGGGCCGGACCGTCAGACGGTCGGACCACCAGGCGTTCGCGCCGTCTCAGGCGTTCGGCACGGTCTCGTAGCGCGGCGTGCCCTCGTCCATCTGCCGCAGCGCGTCCTTGCGGTCGCGCTTCGAGAGCCGGTCGATGTACAGGTATCCGTACAGATGGTCCGTCTCGTGCTGGAGGCAGCGCGCGAAGTAGCCCGTGCCGCGCACCTTGATCGGCTTGCCGTCGACGTCCTGGCCCCGGACCACCGCGTAGTCGGGCCGGGCCAGCTCCGCGTACGCCGTCGGGACGGACAGGCAGCCCTCGTTGCCGTCCTCCAGATTGCGCGCCCCGGGCGGGAGTTCGTCCAGCACCGGGTTGCACACGACGCCGACGTGCCGCACGCCGTCGTCGTCCGGGCAGTCGTAGACGAAGACCTTCAGGTCCACGCCGATCTGGTTGGCGGCCAGGCCCACGCCCTCCGCCGTGCGCTGGCTGGCGAACATGTCGTCGACGAGTGCGGCGAGCTTGTCGTCGAACTCGGTGACGTCCTGGCACTCCTTGTGCAGGACCGGATTGCCGACGACGGTGATCGGGCGCGACGTGCCGCGCTCGCGGTACGCCAGCTCACGCGCCTCCGCGTCCTGCGTGTCGACGACGAACCCCTCGTCGTCCACGATGCCCTCGGTCGTCTGGTCCGTCTCCTGCTGCGCCATGTCCGCAGTACGCCTTCCTCGGTACCCGCTGCTGCCTGTACACCGCTGCCTGCGCGATGTGCCCGTACAGCCTACGGCCCGTCGTGGCGCCGTCCGCAGCCCCGCCCGGAATCCGGCCCCCTCCCCGGGCACGTCCGTAGCCGGCGCGGGGCCGTACGTCAGCAGACCTCTTCGAGATCCCGCCACTCACGCGTCTCCGGGCTGTCGGCCACCCAGCCGTCGAGCAGCCCCTTGACCAGTCCGGGCGGCGCGGCTATCCCGCACTCGCGCTCGGGCACCCACAGCTCGCCCTCCGTACGGTGCCCGAGCGGCCCCGGATGTCCCGGCTCGCTGTGGTCGTGCGGATCGAGGTGCTCGCCGTCGCCCTCGGCGCTCGGCATCCGGCTCTCCGAGCAGGCCCGGCAGAGCAGCCGTACGGAGGACGACCAGTCCTCCGCCGCGAAGCCCGCGTCGGCCGCCAGCCGCTCCAGGGCGTCCCGGTCGGACTCGGTGGCCGCTTCCAGCAGGACCACCCAGGTCGGTACGGGCGACGGGGCCCACAGCTCGATCTCGTCGAAGACCGGGAAGGCCCGCGCGGCGCCGCTCGACCCCGCGGCGGTCGTGCGCTCGCCGTTCGGCACGCCGTCGTGCAGGACGACCTCGCCCCAGCGGCGGCCCGACGAGGGCAGCGGGATGGACAGGATCTCGATCCGGGCCGGGTCGAGCCTGCGGCCCCAGACGACCTCGGCCTCGCCCTCGGGGGAGAGCCGGACGGCCGCGCTGCCCAGCTCCATGCCGACGGGCTCGCCGGTCGCCGCGGCCGTGTACTGGTTGCCGGGGACCTTGAGGCCGTACGCCTGCCAGGCCCGCCGCGCCAGCGGCCAGTCCTGGAGCGCGGTGGCCGCGATGCCGACGTTCCACCAATCGGGTGCCCCGGCCTCCTTGTCGAGCAGCGCGACGGCGCGCAGCCCGGCGGCCCGCGCCTGCTCCCAGTCGTGCCGGAACTTGTGCAGCAGGGCCAGGTTGAACCAGGACTCGGAGAGCCAGGGCTCCAGATCCGCCGCGCGCGTGAGCAGCGCACCCGCGTCCTCGTACCGTCCGTCGCCGATCAGCGTGAACGCGCGGTCGGTGGCCTGCCGCCACGAGGCGGAGGGCCGATGCCGTACCTTCCCGAAGATCTTCACGATTCCCGCCTGCCGGTCGCTCGGGTCTGTGCCCCCGTACACCCTCTTGGACTCCTCTTCGCATCCAACCATGCCCGGTCGGACGCTCGCTCCTTACCCATGGGTTACCCAGCCCGACCAGGGGTCAGACCACCACGTGACAGGACGCGCGCCAGCGATTCCACGACCTCCGGCTGGTAGTCGTGGCCGGTGCCGAGGCGTAGTCGCTCCAGTGCGCTGAGCGGCCCGGTCGCCCCGGCGCCGCCGCTCGCGCCCGCCGTGGCGAGGTCGTCGTACGCGTTGACGGCGCGGACGATCCGGGCCGGCAGAGGCTGTTCGCGGTACGGATCGGCCTGCCGTTCCACGACGACGGCGACCGCCGACGGGACTCCGGTGCGGCGTACGACGGCCCCGCCGAGCAGCGCGATCCGCCGCTGCTCGGTGACCGGCAGCAGGGCGGTGGCGCCGTCGGGCACGGGGTCGACGAGCGAGAGCTGTCCGATGTCGTGCATCAGCGCCGCGTGTTCGAGGACGGTCAGCTCCGTCCCGGAGAGCCCCAGCTCACGGCCGACCGCGCGGCTCAGCTCGGCGACCCTGCGGGCGTGGCCGTGGCGGGTGTACCCGGCGATCTCGGTGGCGCGTGCGAGCGAGGCGATGGTCTGCCGGTAGGTGGTACGGACCGCCGCGTACCGGCGGAAGGACAGCTGCGTCAGCAGCAGCGGCACACAGAAGACGGGCAGCGCCCACAGTCCCGCGACGGCGACGCCCAGGGCCATCACCGCGCCGGTCGCGCAGACGGCCGAGCCGATGCCGATGAGGGCGCGCAGTTCGTCACGCAGGAGCGGCCCGTACGGATGGCGGGTGCGGGCGCGCAGCGTCAGCGCGGAGATGACCGCGTCGCACAGGGCGGTGAGGATCAGCAGGAGGAGGAGCAGAAGCGCGTAGTACGGGCCTTCGCCGACGCCCCTGCCCAACTCGCCCGAGGCGACGAGCGGCTGGAAGCAGACGGCGGCGAAGCCGGTGGTGAGCACACGGCGGGCCACGTGGTCGAGCGCGGGGCCCCGCCCGCGGGCGACGTGCGGTACGGCGCCGAGGAGGACCGCCGCGACGACGACGGCGACGGTCTGGAGCACACCGTGCTCGGCCGGCCGGCCCGCGCTCTGCCCGAGCAGGGCGTACGCGAGGGCCCCGGCGGCCGCGAGGGGCGCGGGCTCGCGCTCGCGCTCGCCGGGGAGCGCGCCGTGGCGGAGGAGTTCCCCGAGGGTGATGAGCACACCGAAGGCGAGCGCGTTCCGGGGCTCGACGACGCCGTGCCACAGCGTCCACCCGAGCCCCAGCCCCGCGAGCCCGAGCGCGGCCCCGCGCACGGCGGCGACGGTGCGGGAGAACCGTCCCGCCGAAGCCCACCCGGCACTCACGGCGACCCGCCGAGGGTGCGGCGGTCCTCGGTGCCACGGACGGCACGGCCGGGGGCGCGGCGGGCCCTGCTGCCGCGGGCAGCACTGCCACCCCGGCAAGGACGGATGCCGCAGGCGCCGGCACGGCAACGACACGTGCCACGGACAGCACTGCCGGGTGTACGGCAGGCATTCGTGCCGCAGGCAGCACTGCCGCAGGTGCCCGCACGCCCAGGACACCTGCCACGGACAGCGCTGCCGCTGGCGCCAGCCCGGCAGGGACACATGCCGCAGGCGCCGCCCCGGCAAGGGCCGGTTGGGGCCGGGCGGCGGGGGGTCCACCCGCCGGATGAGGAGCCCCGGGGCCCACGCCGGGCGCCGTCAGCGGGCGGTGGGGGCCGTCGCGTGCTCACGGAACGCCGCTGGGGCGGAGGCGGACGGTGCGTTCTCCGTCTCGTGGCGGCGCGCGCCGCGTTCACGCGTGGCCGCCGGGCGCCCCCGGGATCGTCGGCGCCGGGGGTGGGCCGTTCGGGTGGCGGGTCGGCGGAACATCCTTACGAGGGGCGGCGACCGCGCTCCCCGGCACCGGGGGACGCGCCACCTCCGGCCCGGGTCGCGGCTCGTCCGACGTCACCGCCGTCTGCCAGCCATGACGGTCCAGCGCCCGTACGAGCGCCCGCACCATCCTGAGGTCGAACTGGGAGCCCGCGCAGCGCCGCAGCTCCGCCAGCGCGGCCGGTACCGGTCGCGCCCGCCGGTAGGAGCGGGTCGACGTCATCGCGTCGAAGGCGTCCGCGACGGCGACGACCCGTGCGAACTCGGGGATCTCGGCGCCCGCCAGTCCGTACGGATAGCCGCTGCCGTCGAGCCTCTCGTGGTGGTGGAGGATCGCGGACCGGGCCTCGCCGAGGAAGTCGATGCCGCGCACGATCTCGTGCCCGTACTCGGGGTGCAGCTCGATGACGCGCCGCTCCTCCGGGGTCAGCGGCCCGTCCTTGCGCAGCACGCGCGTGGGGACGCCGAGCTTGCCCACGTCGTGCAGGATCCCGGCGAACCGGAGGACCTCCAGGCGTTCGCCGTCCATCCCCAGCTCCCCGGCGATCATCGCCGACGCGCGCCCGACGCGCTCACTGTGGCCGCGTGTGTACCGGTCCTTGAGGTCGACGGCCTGCACGAGCGCCCTGATGGTCGCCTGGTGGGCCGCGCGTTCGCGGTGGTACTGCGCGAAGACCCAGCGGGAGATGTACATCGGCAGCAGTACGAAGAGCGCGGAGAGCGGGCCGTACGGGCTGCGCCAGAGGACGGCCATCATCAGCCCGGCCAGGGCGTGCGCTCCGTAGGGAGCGAGTGAGCGCGACAGCAGGCCGCGCCAGGCCGTGCGGACGGGGCGCCGGTCGGCGGTGACGAGGATTCCGCCGTCGAGCGCGCTCAGGACCAGGCAGAGGGCGAGCGCCCCGGCCCCGGCGGGCAGCAGGACGTACGGGAAGTCGGGGACGCCGTGGCCGGGCGCGGTGGCGGTGCCGCCGAGCGCGGCCGGTCCGCCGAGGAGCCGGTGGGCCTGTGCGGCGGCCCAGACGGCGATGGCGAGCTGCGCCGCGCGCCAGACACGGCGCACCCCGGCCGGCCGCCGCGTGACCTGTCCGGCCAGCGCCCCCGGGACGGCCACGAGCGCGGCGGCGGCGGGCGGCAGCAGGTACGCGGCGGTGAGCAGCACGGGAAGGAACGATCCGGCGGCGGCGGGGGCCGGGCCGCCCGCCCGCCTTCCCGGGAAGCGGCGGGGGGTGGGCGTCTCGCAGAGCGCGTACAGCGCGCCGAGCAGCAGGACGGCGGGCCACAGGCTCTCCGTTCCCGTCCCGGCGTCCGGGCGCAGACCGGGCAGCGCGAAGGCGGGGAGCACGCACGCGAGGGCGGCCAGCACGGCGCAGCGGATGTACGCGCGTGCCGCTCCCGGAATGGCGTTCACCCCGCTCTCACCCCGCACCCGCCCCCTGTGCCTACGGCCCGAAAGGAAGGGCCAGGCTAGCCAGTTGGGCGTCGCCCCACCGGTGTGCGGCGGCGATTAGCACCATCGGGTGATACGTGGCCGAAACGCACGCGGGGCGCGCCGCGATGTGCGCGGCGCGCCCCGTGGGCGTGTCGTCAGGGCGGCCCGGCGGCTACTCGCCGGCGGTGGCCGTCCGGTCGGTGTCGACGGCTGTCACGTCCCGCTCGGGCACGGCGTGACCGGCCCGGATGAGGTCGATCCGGCCCATGACCTTGGCCCGCAGGTCGGTCGGGACGTCGTCGTGCCCGCAGCACCGCTTGACCAGTTTCTTCACGGCCTGTTCGAGTCCGTACTTCTCCAGGCACGGCGAGCACTCGTCGAAGTGCTCCTCGAACTTGGTGCAGTCCTTGTCCGGCATCTCCCGGTCGAGGTACTCGTAGAGATGGTCGAGAACTTCGGCGCAATCCGTCTCGTGCGGCTCTCCGCAACTCATGAGCCCGAGCCTTTCCGATCGTCCGACGACTCTCCGGCGCCGGCCGGGGCGAGCCCGCGCTCGCGCGCGTAGTCCTCAAGCATGCCGCGCAATTGACGCCGGCCACGGTGCAGTCGCGACATCACCGTACCGATGGGTGTCCCCATGATGTCCGCGATCTCCTTGTACGCAAAGCCCTCTACGTCGGCGAGATACACGGCGATGCGGAACTCCTCGGGAATCGCCTGGAGCGCTTCCTTGACGTCGGAGTCGGGCAGGTGGTCGAGGGCCTGGGACTCGGCGGAGCGCAGCCCCGTCGACATGTGCGACTCGGCGCGCGCGAGCTGCCAGTCCTCGATCTCCTCGGCGGCGCTGCGCTGGGGCTCACGCTGCTTCTTGCGGTACGAGTTGATGAAGGTGTTGGTGAGGATGCGGTACATCCACGCCTTGAGGTTGGTGCCCTCACGGAATTGGTGGAAGGAGCCGTACGCCTTGGCGTAGGTCTCCTGAACGAGGTCCTCGGCATCGGCCGGATTGCGCGTCATGCGCAGCGCGGCCGAGTACATCTGGTCGAGATAGCCCAGTGCGTCCCGCTCGAAGCGGGCGTTGCGCTCGGCGGCTGACTCTTCCCTGTGGCCGTCGTCGGTCCCTGTGTCGGTCCCAGTGACCGGACCCACCTCCTCCAACGCTGCGGCGGGCCCGAAGGCGGACCCACTCGAATCGGAGAATAGTCGACCTTGTGCCGGGGCGTGCCCCGGCGCCGTCCCGGCGGACGGCCGGACGGGCGCGGTCCTGGGTGCGGAGAGCACCGTCCACTCCACTTCGGTGGCGTGCGACCGGGCGGGGCAGATGGTCGAACCCATGCGACGGACTCCCTTTCCAGGATCTGTGTACCGACATCTGGCACAACAGCCGCCGCCCACGACGCATTCCCGGGTGCGCGGCCACGCTCCGTCAGCGGGCCGGCTGTGACCGGATCCACTCCGCCACGCCGTCGGTGAGGACGGTCAGGGCCTCGTCCTGGGTGATCGTGGCGCGCTTGGGGACGGTGAAGGAGTGGTCTCCGTACGGCACCTCCAGGAGCTGGTGACCGCCGCGGGGGAATTCGGCGGGTTTCCCGAAGGGGTCGTTCCCGCCCTGGACGACGAGGGTCGGGACTCCGGCGCCGAGCAGTTCGTCGGCGCGGGACTTCTCCGGCCGGCCGGGCGGGTGCAGGGGGAAGCTCAGGGCCAGTACGGCGTGGGCGCCCAGCTCGTCCGCGGTGCGGCAGGCCACCCGCGCCCCCGAGCTGCGGCCGCCGGCGACGACGGGCAGTCCGCGCTTCGCCAGCGCGGGCCACAGGGCCCGCCAGCCGGTGTCGAGGGTCCTGGGCGCCGGTGCCAGCTTCTTCCCGGCGACCCGCCACGGCTGCTCGACCAGCGCCACGCTCACCCCGAGCGGGGGCAGCGCCGCGGCGAGCGCCCGGAGGTCGCGCGCCTCGATGCCGCCGCCCGCGCCGTGGCCGAGGGCGAGGACGAGCCGCACGGCCGTCCCCTTCTTGGGAGGGTGCCAGGTGATACGGGCGTCGCCCGCGGGGGTCTCGACGGTCTCGCTCTGCATACGCACCAGGATCACACCGGCGCGCGGGAACAGCGGGGACCCCCTGCCGTGCGGGGCGGGCGGCCTCCCGGGGAACGGCGTCCGGGGACGCTTCCTGCGTGACGCCGCCCGTGGACGGCCCGGGGCGCCGCCGTCCGGCCCGCCTCTGGGTCCTGTCTTCGAAGTAGCGCCGTCCGCCCGCAGGGCGGGGCCCGCGGCGGCCGGCGCGGTGCCTCGCGAGGCGGAGGACCGGTCTCGCACGGGGCGCACCCGGCCGTCGCGGACCAGGCGGGACTGTGCAGACAGGACCTAGAAGAGGGTGCTCTCCTCGGGGGCGGCCAGCTCCGCCAGCAGTTCGGGACCGTTGTTCCGCACGTTGCTGACGGCCGTCGCCACGGGGTAGGCCCGCATCAGCCCTTCCGGGGGCGGCGCCAGCAGCTCGCGCAGCTGCTCCACGTCCGTGCGGGCCGGATCCAGCCAGGCGTCCCAGCGGTCGGGGGTGAGCATGAGCGGCATCCGGGGGTGGATGTCGGCGAGCGACCCCGGCCCCTCGGCGGGGGCGACCCCGAGCGGAGCCGTCTCCGCCTCGGTGGTGATGACCGAGCAGGTCACCCACCAGGCGTTCGGGTGGTCGTCGGGCAGGGTCTTGTCGCGCCAGAACTCGTACAGGCCCGCCATGGCCATGACCGACCCGTCGGCCGGTGTGACGAAGTACGGCTGCTTGCGGGGGCGCTTCTTCTTGCCCTGCTCCTCCAGCCGGCGCTCCTCGGGGGCCGTGACCCACTCGTAGTAGCCGTCCGCCGGTATGAGGCAGCGCCGGGAGGCGAAGGGCCGCCGGAAGGACGGCTTCTCGTGCACCGTCTCGGCGCGGGCGTTGATCATCCGGGCGCCGCCCTCGGGCGTCTTGGACCAGGACGGCACGAGCCCCCACCTGAGCGTGCGGAGCTGCCGTACGGGGGCGGGGTCGTCGGCGCCCTTCAGCGGGCGTTCCAGGACGACGCAGACCTCTTTGGTGGGTGCGACGTTCCAGTCGGGCGCGAGGGTCTCCGCCGGCTCCCACTTCTCGACGTCGAAGAGGTCGACGAGATCCTCCGGCCTCCGGCTCGCCGCGTACCGACCGCACATGTTCGACCACCCCTTGCCCCTGACCCGGCGCACTCGCGCCGGATCACGCTACCGACACCCCTCCAACCCTCGCAGATCGACCGGTGCCGGTGTGCGGTGCGGGGCGGGACGGCAGCGGACGGTGGTCCGGTCGCCGCCGCCCTGTCGGGACCGGGGACGATCCCGGCCCCGACAGGGACGGACCTCGGCTCCGCCGTGGTTCCGGTCAGCGGATGTTGACGTCGACGCAGGCGTAGAACGCGTTCGCGGTGTCGAAGACGTTCCAGACGGCCAGGACCTTCTGGTTGCCGCGAATGCTGCCGAAGTTGACGTTGTGGCTCACGGTCGCGCCGGGCTGGGCGCCGCCGTCGTTGAACTCGGCCACCTTGGTGTTGCCGACGAAGTACTGCCAGGTGCTGGTGCGGTGCCGCGCCGTCAGCGTCCAGGTGAACGTCTGGTTGGCGCTGATGTTGGAGCGCTGCCAGCCCTTGCTGTCGTCGTTCAGCTCGGCGAAGCGGCCGACGCCGCCGTGGCAGTTCTTCTGGCCCTTCGGGCCTTCGACGCTCTGCGGCTCCCACTTGATGTCGCCGCAGGAGACGACGCCGGTCTTGCACTGGTCCTGGCGGCTGGCGGGCGAGTTGATCCAGCCGTGGGCGCCGGCGGTCGGGGCGGGGAGGGTGACGGCGATGATCGGGGCGACCGCCGCGCTCAGTACGAGGCCGAGGCGAGTTTTCTTGTGCATGACAACTCCTTCGTGGTGACGCCCGGCGGACCGGCGCCGAAGGCGCGCGGACTCCGGCCCGCGAACGGACTCACTGCGTGTGGGGAACTCGCGAAGGTGCACGAACAGTTGCATCGACAGCCGGTGAGGTCCGGTGACGGTCCGGCGCCGGAGCTGTCGCGGGGCTTTCCATTCTTCGATGTTCTACTAGGTCTAGACCATGACAGCCGCTCTCGGGCGGCGTCAAGACTTGAACTGCCCTTGACCACACGTGGCTTGAAAGACCCCGGCGGCCGTGCGGGCCGCCACCATTCACCCAAGTGCCACACTGCGACGACGCACATCCTCCTAAGGAGCCGCCCGAGCGATGACCAGCACCGACCCCAGCGCCCTCGCGGCCGCCCCCATGGGCGATCTGTGGGACCGCGTCTTCGGCACCCAGCCCGTCCCCGAGGACTGGCTGGTGATCGCCACGGCCGTCGTCGCGCTCGCCGCCGTCGTCCCGCACTCGCTCTGGCGTCTGTCCCGCAACGCCGTCACCATCGCCCACGAGGGCGGGCACGGTCTCGTGGCGCTCCTCACCGGCCGCAAGCTCGACGGCATCCGGCTGCACTCCGACACCTCGGGTCTGACCGTCAGCCGCGGCAAGCCCACCGGCATCGGCATGATCCTCACCGCGGCGGCCGGGTACACGGCCCCGCCGCTGCTGGGCCTGGGCGGCGCCTGGCTGCTCGCCGCGCACCACATCACGCTGCTGCTGTGGCTGGCCACGGCGCTGCTGCTGGTGATGCTCGTGATGATCCGCAACGCGTACGGGGCGCTCACCGTCGTCGTGACGGGTGCGGCCTTCCTGCTGATCTCCTGGCTGACCGGGCCGACGGTGCAGGCCGCCTTCGCGTACGCGGCGGTGTGGTTCCTGCTCCTCGGCGGCGTACGGCCGGCGTTCGAGCTCCAGTCCAAGCGGCGGCACGGCGGAGCCCCCGACTCCGACGCCGACCAGCTCGCGCGGCTGACGCACGTGCCGGCCGCGATGTGGCTGTTCCTCTTCCACGCCGTCTCGCTGTGCTCACTGATCGGCGGGGGCAGCTGGCTGCTCGGCCTGTAGCGCCCGCGCCGGCGCGGAGGACGCGGCCGTGGGAGCCATCGGGACCGCGGGGCGGACGCGGCACTTCCGCGAGCCGGTCGACGCCCCCATACCACCTTCGTATTACGCCCCGATTTCAACGTATTTGATCGAGATCGGGGCCGTTGTACAGCCATTAAAGTAAAGGCCATGACCGAAAGCGCCGTGCACCCTGCCCCCTGGCCCGCCCCGTACGCGAGCGGGGCCGTCGATGCGACGGTCACCGTGCCCGGATCGAAATCGGTCACGAACCGCGGACTCGTGCTCGCGGCGCTCGCCGCCGAACCCGGCTGGCTGCGCCGCCCCCTGCGCTCACGCGACACGCTCCTGATGGCGGACGCCCTGCGCGCGATGGGCGTAGGCATCGAGGAGACGGTCTCCTCCAGCTCGGCCGCGGCGGGCTCAATGAACCCCGCGCGCGGCAGCGGGGACCCGTCCTTCACCGGCGAGGCGTGGCGGATCTTCCCCAACGGACTACACGGCCCGTCCACGGTCGACGTCGGCAACGCGGGCACGGTCATGCGCTTCCTGCCGCCCGTCGCGACCCTCGCCGACGGCCCGGTCCACTTCGATGGCGACCCCCGCTCCCACGTACGCCCGCTGGGCGGCGTCATCGACGCCCTGCGCGCCCTCGGCGCCCGCATCGACGACGAGGGCCGCGGCTCGCTCCCGTTGACCGTGCACGGCGGCGGCGCGCTGGACGGCGGCACGGTCGAGATCGACGCCTCGTCGTCGTCCCAGTTCGTCTCCGCGCTGCTGCTGTCGGCCCCGCGTTTCAACCAGGGCGTCGAGGTACGGCACGTCGGCGCCACCCTCCCGTCCCTGCCGCACATCCGGATGACCGTCGACATGCTGCGCCGGGTCGGCGCCCAGGTCGACGAGCCGGAGACGGGCGGCGAGCCCGATGTGTGGCGGGTCTCCCCCAGCGCGGTCCTCGGCCGCGACCTGACCGTGGAGCCCGACCTCTCCAACGCCCAGCCGTTCCTCGCCGCCGCCCTCGTGACCGGCGGCCGGGTGACGGTACGGGACTGGCCCGCCCGCACCACACAGCCCGGCGACGCGCTGCGCCGCATCTTCACCGAAATGGGCGGTTCCTGTGAACTGACCGAGCAGGGGCTGACGTTCACCGGCGGCGGCCGGATCCACGGCATCGACGTCGACCTGGGCGAGGTCGGCGAGCTGACCCCCGGCATCGCCGCGGTCGCGGCCCTGGCCGACGGCCCCTCCACCCTGAGCGGCGTCGCCCATCTGCGGCTGCACGAGACGGACCGGCTGGCCGCCCTCACCAAGGAGATCAACGAACTCGGCGGCGACGTCACCGAGACCGCCGACGGGCTCCACATCCGCCCGCGCCCCCTGCACGGCGGCGTCTTCCACACGTACGAGGACCACCGCATGGCGACGGCCGGATCGATCATCGGCCTCGTCGTCGACGGCGTGGAGATCGAGAACGTCGCGACGACCTCCAAGACCCTGCCCGATTTCCCGCTGATGTGGACCGAGATGCTCGCGGGAGCGGGAGCCTGACGCGATGCGCCGCTACGGCAAGAACCCGGACGAGGACGACATCCGCTCCCGCCCCAACCCCAAGGGCAACCGACCGCGTACGAACATCCGTCCCAAGCACGAGGACGCGGCCGAGGGCATGGTCCTGACCGTCGACCGGGGCCGGCTCACCTGTCTGGTGGGTGACACCGTCGTCCTGGCGATGAAAGCACGCGAACTCGGCCGCAAGGCCGCCGTGGTCGGGGACCGGGTGTCGCTCGTCGGCGACCTGAGCGGGAAGAAGGACACGCTCGCGCGCATCGTGCGGATCGAGAAGCGGCGCTCCGTACTGAGGCGCACCGCGGACGACGACGACCCCTTCGAGCGCGTGGTCGTCGCCAACGCCGACCAGCTCGCCGTGGTCACGGCGCTCGCCGACCCCGAGCCCCGGCCCCGGCTGATCGACCGCTGTCTGGTCGCGGCGTTCGACGCGGGTCTCGAACCCCTGCTGATCCTGACCAAGTCCGATCTGGCGTCGGCGGACGAACTGCTGGAGACCTACCGGCCGCTGGGAATCCGATACGTCGTCACGCGCCGGGACGAACTGGCGAGCGGCGAGGCGGCCGACCGCGTACGCGAACACCTCGAAGGACGGACGACCGCGTTCGTCGGCCACTCCGGTGTCGGCAAGACGACGCTCGTCAACGCCCTCGTACCGGACGACCGGCGGCGCACGACCGGGCAGGTCAACGCGGTCACCGGGCGTGGCAGGCACACCACCACCTCGGCGCTCGCGCTGCCGCTGGAGAAGGCGGACGGCTGGGTGATCGACACTCCCGGCATCCGCTCCTTCGGCCTGCACCACGTCGATCCCTCGCGCGTCATCCTGGCCTTCCCGGATCTCGTACCGGGCACGGAGAACTGCCCGCGCGCGTGCAGCCACGACGAACCGGACTGCGCGCTCGACGCGTGGGTGGCCGAGGGCCACGCCGACCCGTCGAGGCTGGACTCGCTGCGCCGGCTGCTCTCCACCCGGGAACGGCGCGAGGGCGACTGATCCCGCCCCGTTCTCCGCCCACAACCACCCTTAAGTGCATAAACTCACCACGTCCCGGCAAGCCCTGCCAAGGGTTGCCGAGGCGTGGAAGAGACGCGGTGGGCGATACGGGGAGACAGAGACGATGGCATGGGTGCTGGTCGTGGTCGCGGGGCTGCTCGAAACGGGCTTCGCCGTCTGTCTCAAGCTCTCCCACGGATTCACCCGGCTCTGGCCGACCATCGCCTTCGCCGTCTTCGCGCTGGCCAGCTTCGGTCTGCTGACCCTCTCCCTCAAGAAGCTGGACGTCGGACCGGCGTACGCGGTGTGGACCGGCATCGGCGCGGCGGGTACGGCGATCTACGGGATGATCTTCCTGGACGACCTGGTCTCCACGCTGAAGATTGTCTCGATCTCACTGGTCATCATCGGGGTCATCGGCCTCCAGCTCTCGGGGTCGTCGCAGCACTGACCGGCGCCATCGGCCCGGTGACGGCCGCGCGCACCAGACGTCCGACGGGCTCCCCGTCGGGCGCGACGACATGCGCCAGCGCGAGGCGTACGGCCAGCTCGCAGCGGAAGGCCAGCTCGGCGGACTCGTCCTTCGTACGGAGGGCGGGGTCGGCGGCGCGGGCCGGTGCGACGGAGCGGCCGTTCTCGGGCCGGAGGGGGTCGGACCGGAGCTGCTCGGGCCGGGCCCGCTCCGCTCCGGGGTGGGCAGGCGTACGCCCCTGCTCGGCGCGCGCCTGCTCCGCCCTCGCCTGTTCGGCGCGCGCCCGCCGCACCCGCCCGGCCTGCGCGCGCAGCGCGTCGGTACGCGGTGGGTCGCTCCTGAGCTGCTCCGTACGGCCCCGGCGGTCCGGCCGCGCCGGGTCCAGCGCGGCCACGGCCCGGTTCCGTACCGCCGCCACCAGCTCCGCGGGCGCGGGCGGCCCCGCGTCCGCGCGGCGCTGGGCGGGCGCGCCCCCCGGAGGGGCGGCAGGGCGCAGGGGACGCGGCGCCGGCTGGCGCTCGGTCCAGCCGTCGGTGAGCAGGGCGCGCAGCAGGGGTCTGGAGCGGGCCTCGGACACCGTCCACTCGGCGACCGACACCAGCCGGTCCACCGGGTCAGCCGGCTCGGCCAGCAGCCGCTCGACGCCGTACAGGTAGAGATCCGCCTCGCGCCGTACGAGCGCGCGGGCGAGACCGTCCTTGCTGCCGAACTCGTTGTAGAGGGTCTGCCGCGAGACCCCGCCGGCCGACGCGACGTCGACCATCCTGACGGCGGACCAGGACTGGTCCGTGAGCGCAGAAAGAGCGGCGTTGAGTAGGGCTTCACGCGCTGTAGGCATCGTCGCCTCCCGGGCCGTTCGGCTCCGCACTCAGAGTTGACGCAGCCTCGGGCGCTGTCAAGAGGACCGGATACGGGTCCGGCCGCCCGCCGGCCGGCCGCGGCAATGGCCCGTAGCCCGATCTCGGACGCTGTCGATACTGTGATGACCATGCCCGATTACCACGATGATCTGCGACTCGCCCATGTCCTCGCGGACGCGGCCGACGCCGCGACGATGGACCGGTTCAAGGCCCTCGACCTGAAGGTCGAGACCAAACCGGACATGACCCCGGTGAGTGAGGCCGACAAGTCGGCCGAGGAGCTGATCCGCGGCAATCTCCAGCGCGCGCGGCCCCGTGACGCCGTGCTGGGCGAGGAGTACGGCATCGAGGGCACCGGGCCGCGCCGCTGGGTCGTCGACCCGATCGACGGCACCAAGAACTACGTGCGCGGCGTGCCCGTCTGGGCGACGCTGATCTCGCTGATGGTGGCGGGCGAGGGCGGCTACGAACCGGTGGTCGGCGTGGTGTCGGCGCCCGCGCTGGCGCGCCGCTGGTGGGCGGCGAAGGGCGGCGGCGCGTACTCGGGCCGCAGCCTCTCCGCGGCGACCCGGCTGCACGTCTCGAAGGTCTCGCGCATCGGGGACTCCTCGTTCGCGCACTCGTCCCTGAAGGGGTGGGAGGAGCAGGGTCGCCTCGACGGGTTCCTGGATCTGACCCGGGCCTGCTGGCGCACGCGCGGGTACGGCGATTTCTGGCAGTACATGATGGTCGCCGAGGGTTCCGTGGACATGTGCGCGGAGCCGGAGCTGTCGCTCTGGGACATGGCGGCGCCGTCGGTCGTCGTCCAGGAGGCGGGCGGGCGGTTCACGGGCCTGGACGGGCGTCCGGGGCCGCACAGCGGCAACGCGGCGGCGTCGAACGGGGTGCTGCACGAGGAGCTGCTCGGCTATCTGAACCAGCGCTACTGACCGGCGCCCGCCGGCGCCGAGCCGAGATTTTACCGTCGGCGATAGGCCATCCGGGGGATGAGGAATCCTTGGGGCGCCGGGGGCGTACCGCTCCGATCATCGCGCGCCGGGTCCCTCGCCCCGTCCGCCCCCTTGTTGACTCACCGTGCCGGTGCCACTCTGAGACTACCCCCACTTGTGAACTTGTGAATCCGTTCTCCAGCAGAGGGACCGGATCACCTAGGAGGTGGCTCCATCCATGCTCGTCCGTGACGCCATGAGCACGGTGGTCCTCACCATCGGGCCCACCCACACACTCCGCCAGTCCGCCCAGCTGATGGCGGCACGCCGGGTCGGCGCGGCCGTCGTCCTGGACCCCGACAAGAGCGGCCTCGGGATCATCACCGAGCGTGACATCCTGATCTCGATCGGCGCCGGCCAGGATCCCGAGGAGGAACTCGCCGGGACGCACACCACCACCGAGGTCGTGTACGCCTCACCGGTCTGGACCCTGGAGGAGGCGGCCGAGGCGATGACGCACGGCGGCTTCCGTCATCTGATCGTCTGCGACGACCGGGAGCCGGTCGGCATCGTCTCCGTGCGCGACATCATCCGCTGCTGGGCCCCGGCGGCGCGGCGCCCCTCGGCACTGACCGGCTGAGATCACGGCGGGCCGGGAGACGCCGGCGGGACGGTGGTGGAAATCGGGTCCGTCCCGGAACCCGGCCTCCACCACCTCATCGGCGAGGGCCGTCAGCCGCGCAGTGCCTGGACCGCGCTGTCCAGCCTCTTGCCGAAGTCTCCGTCCGCCCGGCGGAAGTTGCCGATGGCCCGCTCGGCGATGTCGTCGCGCGAGACCTGGGAGATGAACCGCGCGAGGTTGTCGACGAGCCGGGCCTTCTCGGCCTCCGGCATCAGCCGGTAGAGATTGCCGGCCTGCACGAAGTCGTCGTCCTCCGCGTGGTGGGGCGCTTCGGTGCTGCCGGTGGTACCGGTGACCGGGAGGGGCTGCCAGAGCGGCCTGTCCGTCTGGAACGGGCCGCCGAAGCTGTTCGGCTCGTAGTTCTTGGCGCCCTTGTGGCGGCCGTCGTACAGGAAGCCGTCGCGGCTGTTCGTCCGCGCCTCGGTGGCGTGCGGACGGTTCACCGGCAGATGGTCGGCGTTGACGCCGACGCGGTAGCGGTGGGCGTCGCCGTACGCGAACAGCCGGCCCTGGAGCATCTTGTCGGGCGACGGGCCGATGCCGGGCACGAAGTGCGCCGGGCTGAAGATCGACTGCTCGACCTCGGCGAAGATGTTCTCCGGGTTGCGGTTGAGCTCCAGCTTGCCGATCTCGACGGGCGGATAGTCCTCGTGCGGCCAGACCTTGGTGAGGTCGAACGGGTTGAAGCGGTAGCCGGCCGCGTCCGCCGCGGGCATGACCTGGACCTGCACGGTCCAGGACGGGAATTCGCCGCGCTCGATGGACTCGCGGAGGTCGCGCTGGTGGCTGTCGGGGTCGGCGCCGGCGAGCGCGTTCGCCTCGTCGGTGGTGAGGTTCCTGATGCCCTGGTCGGTCTTGAAGTGGTACTTGACCCAGAAGACCTCGCCGGCCTCGTTGTTCCACTGGTACGTGTGCGAGCCGTACCCGTTCATGTGGCGCAGCGTGGCCGGGATGCCCCGGTCGCCGAAGAGCCAGGTCACCTGGTGTGTCGACTCGGGGCTCAGACCCCAGAAGTCCCATACGTTGTCGGCCTCCTGGCTGCCGGTGTACGGGTCGCGCTTCTGGGTGTGGATGAAGTCGGGGAACTTGAGGGCGTCCTTGATGAAGAACACCGGGGTGTTGTTGCCGACGAGGTCGTAATTGCCCTCCTCGGTGTAGAACTTCAGCGCGAAGCCGCGCGGGTCGCGGACCGCGTCGGCCGAGCCGAGGTTGCCGGCGACGGTGGAGAACCGCAGGAAGGTCTCGGTCCGCTTGCCGGCCTCGGAGAGGAACTTGGCACGCGTCCACCGCGACACGTCACGGGTGAGCGTGAACGTGCCGTACGCACCGGCGCCGCGGGCGTGCACGACGCGCTCGGGAACGCGCTCGCGGTTGAAGTGGGCGAGCTTCTCCAGAAGCGCCTGGTCCTGGACCAGAACGGGGCCACCGGCGCCGGCCGTCTCGCTGTTCTGGTTGTCGGCCACCGGCGCGCCGGCCTCCGTGGTGAGCGGTCCCTGCGTCACGTGCGCCTCCTGGTCTGCCTGCTGAACCCGTCCCCCGGCGGTTGTCTGTCACGATCCTACGGTGGACTTTGTCTAAGTCAAGCAGGGGTCCAACTCCACACTCGTTCAGGATCTGGGCGGCTTCACTGTTAAGCTGATCCTCATGAGTGACCTGTTGGAACGACTTCGCGAACGCGGCTGGCGGATGACCGCCCAGCGCCGTGTGGTGGCCGAGGTCCTCGACGGGGACCACGTGCACCTCACGGCGGACGAGGTGCACGCGCGGGCCGTCGCCCGGCTGCCCGAGATCTCCCGAGCGACCGTCTACAACACCCTGGGTGAGATGGTGGCGCTCGGAGAGGTCATCGAGGTCTCCACGGACCGCCGCGCCAAGCGGTACGACCCGAACGCCCACCGGCCCCACCACCATCTGGTCTGCGCGCGGTGCGGCACCATCCGCGACGTGCACCCGGTGGGCGACCCGCTGGCCGACCTGCCCGCGACGGAGCGCTTCGGCTTCGCGGTCTCGGACGTGGAAGTGACCTATCGGGGCACCTGCCCCAACTGCGCGCGGGCCTGAGCCCGTTGGCCCCGGCCGGGGCCGAGCGCACCGTCCGCCCCGGCGCACGACGAAGGCCCGGATCCTGGATCGGATCCGGGCCTTCGTCCTACTTCAGTAGCGGGGACAGGATTTGAACCTGCGACCTCTGGGTTATGAGCCCAGCGAGCTACCGAGCTGCTCCACCCCGCGTCGGTGAACTCGACATTACGTCACCCTGTCGACCAGCGCAAATTCCTTCGCGGCGGCGGGAGGACGGCGGTCGCCCGACGGCGACCGCCGCTCACGCGGTCAGCTCCTGGTGCAGCGCCTCGCGCAGCCGCGCGGCCCGCTCGGCCACCTCGGACGGCCCCAACTCCACGGCGCGGGCGCACCAGCGCTGCCCCTCGGCCAGCTCGCCCCGCCGGGCCGCGAGCAGCGCGAGCCGCAGGGCCGCGCGCCCGTGGCCGGCCTGCGCCGCGCGGGACCACCACAGCGCCGCCTCCCGCTCACTGCCCTCGCGGGCCAGCAACAGCCCCAGGTTGAAGGCGCCGTTGCGGCTGCCCGCCTCCGCCGCCTCCCGGTACCAGCGCGCCGCCTCCGGCACGTCGCCGCGACCGGCCGCGAGCATCCCGACCCGCACCTGGGCGCGCCGGTGACCGTGCTCGGCCGCCCGCTCGTACCACTGCTCGCACTCGGTCTTCTCCGGCTGCGACTCGCCGAGCGCGGGCGCGCCCGGCGGTGGCTGCCGCGCGTCCAGCACCGTCGCCAGCCGGAAGGCCGCCTCTGTGCTGCCGCCGCCGGCCGCGCACCGCAGATGCCGCTCCGCCGCCTGCTCGTCGCCGTCCCTGAGGCAGGCGATGCCGACCTGGAGGGCCGCTTCGGTGTGCCCGGCAGCCGCAGCCCGCTCGTACCAGACCAGGGCCGTACGGTCGTCGTCCCGGCCCGCGTGGAGGATGCCGAGGTTGAACGCGGCGTCCACGCTGCCCGCCTCGGCCGCCTTGGAGAACCACGGCTCGGCACCGGTCGGGTCACCGGCCTGGAGCAGCAGGACGGCGAGGGCGTTGGCCGCCTCGCGGTGGCCCGCGTACGCGGCCCGCCGGTACCACTGCTCGGCCTGTGCCGTACGGTCCTGGGCGGCGCAGAGCAGCCCGAGGTTGTACGCCCCGTTGACGTCGCCCGCGTCCATCGCGGCGCGGTACCAGCGCTCGGCGGTCTGCTGCTCGCCGCGCGCGGCGTGGAGCGCGCCGAGGGCGTTGGCCGCGTTGCCGTCGCCGTCCTGCGCGGCCCGCAGCCACCAGACGGCGGCGCTCTCCTCGTCGCCCGCGTCCCGCAGCAGGAAGCCCAGGGCGCAGGCGGCCCGCGCCTCGCCGTCCTCGGCGGAGGTGAGATACCAGCGCCCGGCCTCCTTCAGCTCGCCTCGGCTCTCCAGGATGGCGCCGAGGTGCAGCGCGGCCCGGCGGTGCCCGCGGGCCGCCGCCTGCCGGTACCACTGGGCGGCCTCGGCGAGGAGCGACTGCCCGGCGTCGGCCTCCGCGGCAGGGACCGCCGCGCCGACATGGGCGGCGGCCCGGCGGTCGCCCGGGGCCGAAGTGTCCCGGGCGCCGTCCCGTCTGCGGGTGATGACGGCGTGGACGCTGGTGCCGGTACGCGCGGCCTGGCGGGCCCGCCGCTCCAGGCCGCGTGCGAGGCGGTACGAGGCTTCCCGGTGCCCCTGCTCGGCGGCGGCCCGCAGCCAGCGCTCCGAACCGACGTCGCTGCGGTGCTCCAGGAGATCGGCGAGGGCGTACGCGCCCAGCGCGTGGCCCTGCTCGGCGGAGAGCCGCAGCCAGTACTCGGCGGCGGGCTCGTCGCCCTGCTCGCGGTAGTGGCGGCCGAGGGCGTGGGCGGCGGCGGCCGATCCGGCCACGGCGGCGACCCGCCACCAGCCGGCAGCCTCCTCGGTGTAACCGCGCTGGTGGAGGAGGACTCCCAGGTTGTTGGCGGCGGCGCGGTCGCCCGCGGCGGTGGCCTCGCGCAGGTACTTCTCGGCGGCGTCGAGATCGCCGCGGCGCAGCAGCAGCGCGCCGAGCACACTCATCGACGCGACGTCACCCGTGTCGGCGGCGCGCCGGTGGCGCGCCTCCGTCTCGGCGTCGGTGTTCTCCGTGGGGTCACCGGCGGCCGTGGCGGCGGCCGCGCCCCCGGAGTTCTCGGCGTCGGCGGGATCATTCACCTGTCGCGGCACAAACCGCCCTGTCTCCAACAGAGTTGCCCTGTCCCCCATAAAGTCCATCGTTGCACCACCTGTTACCCGCGTACACCCGGTATATCGCGGCCAGCAAGGTCACTTCAGCGTTTTGTCGACATGCCCACAGAGAGACAACCCAAACGCCTCTGAGGTCAACTCACCACTCCCACCGCCCACTTCACCGAACACACGGTCACGGACCGGCCACGAACAGATACGAAGACACCGCAAGGCGCGGCGAAGGCCCGGATCCTTGCCGGATCCGGGCCTTCGCCTGATAAGTAGCGGGGACAGGATTTGAACCTGCGACCTCTGGGTTATGAGCCCAGCGAGCTACCGAGCTGCTCCACCCCGCGTCGTTGTGTTCCAAACCGTATCACGACGCGGGGTGACCGCTGATCAGCTCTTGTCGTCGCTCCCGCCCGCCGGTGGTTCGGCGGGCTCCTCGGCGGACTTCTCCGCCTCCGCAGCCCGCCCCAGGGCGTCCTGAAGGTCCTCCTGGGCCTTGCCGTACGCCTCCCAGTCCTGCTTCGCCAGAGCGGCCTCACCGTCCGTGTACGCCTTCTGGGCGTCGGCGATGGCGTCCTTCAGCGCCGCGTCACCGGTGGCCGGCGGCGTCGTCGTGTCACCGTCGCCCGGTGGCGTCGTCTCCGGTGGCGGCTCGTCGCCGTCGACACCGAACACCGCGTTCAGCGCCTCGGACAGGCTGTCCTTGAAGACCGGCTTGCCTCCGTAGGAGACGGCCACCTTCTTCAGCAGCGGATAGTTCGCGCTGCCGCCGCGGGCGTACACCGGCTCGATGTAGAGGAAGCCCCCGTCGAGCGGGACGGTCAGGAGATTGCCGTACTCGATGTCCGAGTCGGTGCCTCTCATGTCACGGACGAACGTGGCGACTTCGGGTACGCCGTTCAGCTCGCTCTGCACCTGTTGCGGTCCCTGGACCGTGGAGGTCACTCTCAGGACTCTGATCGTGCCGTAGTCCTTGCTGGTGGCATCGGCGTCGACCGCCATGAACGCGCCCAGGTTGGGACGGCCGTTGGGTGTGAAGGTCGTCGTCAGCGAGAACTTCTGGGACGCCTGGCCCGGCATCTTCAGGCTCAGGTAGTACGGCGGGACCGCGCTGTTGTCCTTGTTCGTCGGGTCGTCCGGCACCTGCCACGCGTCGGAGCCGCTGTAGAACTGCGCGGCGTCCGTGACGTGGTACCGGGTGAGCAGCTCGCGCTGGACCTTGAACATGTCCTGCGGATACCGCAGATGGGCCAGCAGCTCCGGCTTTATGTCCGCCTTCGGCTTCACCGTGTCGGGGAACGCCTTCATCCAGGTCTTGAGCACCGGGTCCTTGGTGTCCCACTGGTACAGGCTGACCGATCCGTCGTACGCGTCGACGGTGGCCTTCACCGAGTTGCGGATGTAGTTGACCTGGTTCTGCTGGGCGACGACCGCGCGCTGGTTGTTGGTCAGCGAGTCGGCCGTGGTGTCGCCCAGCGTGGTGCGGGAGGCGTACGGGTAGCCGTTCGTCGTGGTGTAGGCGTCGACGATCCACTGGATCTTGCCGTCCACCACGGCC
The DNA here is from genome assembly GCF_055583685.1 of Streptomyces sp. NPDC104581. Classification (NCBI taxonomy): domain Bacteria; kingdom Bacillati; phylum Actinomycetota; class Actinomycetes; order Kitasatosporales; family Streptomycetaceae; genus Streptomyces; species Streptomyces sp. NPDC104581. The sequence continues at coordinate 85,720 of NZ_JBVJNN010000015.1, read as the reverse complement.
GGGTAGGCGTCGCCGTCGATGGTCAGCCACGGCGCGACCGCCTCGACGCGCTCCTTGGGCGTGCGGTTGTACAGGATCCGCGAACCCTCGCCGATGGCGCCCGAGTAGAGCATCTGCGGCTCGCTGAACGCCACGGCGTACGCCGCGCGGTTCACCGGGCTGGAGAGGTCGACGCCGCTCTTGCCCTTGTAGCTGGTGGTCCGCTCACCGTTCTTCTCGTAGTCGAGCTCCTTCTGCGGGCCGCCCACGATCGAGTACTGCTGGGTCTTCTCGCCGTAGTAGATCCGCTGCTCGTACTTGCCGAGCTGGCCGCTGGTCGGCAGGCCGGACTCGGTGAAGTCGGGGGCGCCGACCGTGCCGCTGTTGTCGTCGGTGACCGTTCCCGTGCCCTTGGACGCGATCGCTCCGTACCCATGGGTGTAGGTGAAGTGGTCGTTGATCCAGTTGCGCTTGGGGATACCGGCGATGTTCAGCTCACGCAGACCGATGACGGTGTCCTGCGGCTTGCCGTCCGCACCGGTGTAGCGGTCGACGTCCAGCGTGTCCGGGAACTGGTAGTACTTGCGTTCTTGCTGGAGCTGCTGGAAGGCGGGCGAGACCACGTTGGGGTCGACCAGCCGGTAGCTGGCGGCGGAATCGGCCGCCTTGCGCTGTTCGGCCTTTTTGTCCGACGCGCCCTTGCCCGAGTAGTCCGTCACATCGGCGTCGTCGATGCCGTACGCGGCGCGCGTGGCGTCGATGTTCTTCTCGATGTACGGCGCTTCCTTGGCCTGCTCGTTCGGCTGGACCTGGAACTTCTGCACGATCGCCGGGTACAGGCCGCCGATGAGGATGGCGGACAGGACCATCAGACCGAAGCCGATCACCGGCAGCTGCCAGGTGCGGCGCCAGAGCGTCGCGAAGAACAGCACGGCGCAGATGGCCGCGATGCAGAACAGGATCGTCTTCGCCGGCAGGTAGGCGTTGGCGTCCACGTACCGCAGACCCGTCCAGTTGCCGGTCGCCTTGAAGTCACTCGACTTCACGGCGAGCCCGTACCGGTCGAGCCAGTACGCGACGGCCTTGAGGGAGACGAACACGCCGAGCAGCACCGAGAGATGGCCGGTGGCCGCGCCCGTCGCACGCGCGCCGGGGCTGGTGACGCGCAGCCCTCCGTACAGATAGTGCGTCAGCGCGGCGGCGATCAGGGCCAGCACGACGGCGGCGAAGCCGAAGCCGAGCATGAAGCGGTACCAGGGCAGGTCGAACGCGTAGAAGCTCACGTCCAGGTCGAACTGCGGGTCCTTCTGCCCGAAGGGGACGCCGTTGATCCACATCAGCCAGGTGCGCCACTGACCGGCCGCGGACGCTCCGGCGATCAGCCCGACCAGGGCGGTGATCCCGAGCAGCACCCACTTCTTGTACGGGGCGATGCCCATCCGGTACCGGTCGAGGCTCTGCTGCTCCAGCGACATCGCGCTCAGCGGCGGACGCAGCCGGTGAGCCAGCCAGATGTTGACGCCGACAGCCGCCGCCATCAGCAGACCGAAGACCGCGAACAGACCGATCTTGGTCCAGAGGGTGGTGGTGAAGACGGACGAGTACTGCACCGAGCGATACCAGAGCCAGTCGGTCCAGAACCCCGCGAACATGACGAACAGCATGGCCAGGACGGCCAGGATGCCCAGTGTCATGAGCAGGGTCCGGGCACGTCTGGACGGCCGGCCCACTCTGATCCGTGGCCCGGTCGGGCCTCCGCCGCGGTCCGGCATCTGGAAAGCCAACGTGCGCACCTCGAAGTTCGCGGTCGTGTGAAGCAGCTGAATCAGCGTCTGTAAGCGGGCCCAAGCGATCGTAGGCCCCACCCATGCAACTTACTGAGGCTTTACCTAGTTCCCGCACGGGGGTCCGAAGGAGGCAGGATGTTGGCCATGTCCAACCTTTCCTCCTCCTCTTCCCCGGCCTCCTCGTCCGATCAGCCGTCCTCGGCATCGGGTCCGGTCGCCTCTACCCCCATCACCCGGGCGGTGCTGGAGATCGACGAATACGCCTCCGGCCTGGGCTGGGACCAGCCGGCCAGACTGTTCGCGCTCGTCGACACGGCCAGGCTGCGGGCCGACGAGCCGGAGCTGGCCACCCAGCTCGGTCTCGACGACGGCTCGACACCCGCCCCGCTCACGCCTGTCGAGCAGGACGAGATCCCGGCGGGTACGCCGCTCGACGAGTTCCTCGCCACGATCGCCTGGCCCGGGGCGGTGGCGGGCTGCGCGATCGCGGTGGAGCGGCTGATGCTGCCGCCGTCCGCGGAGGCGTCCGTACCCGAGGACCTCGACGAGTCCGCGCTCGTGGACTGGGTCGCCGCGCACCCGGACCGCCAGGAGGTACGGATGACGGTCGCCGTCCTGCGCGACGGGACCCGGGACTCGGCGCTGCGGCTGCGCGAGAAGGACTCACCGACCCAGGTGCTGACGGGCGCGGGCCTGGTGCCGGGACTCGCGGAGGCCCTTTCGGCGACGTTCGAGTCCTGACCCCTCACGCCGGACGGGCCCCTTCGAGCCCGTCCGGCGACCACCTCGGCCCGTCGGGCGACCGGGGGCGGGGACCGCCCGCGCCGGTCAGCTCGTCGAGCAGCTCGGCAGCCCCGCCGTGTCCCCGCTCCTGATCTTCTCCAGGGACGCCGTCGCGTCCTTGATGTTCTTCACCCGCACCAGCGTCAGACCGTCCGGAATGTCGGACGCCGCGGCCGTGCAGTTGTCGTCCGGCGTCAGGAAGTACCGCGCACCCGCGTCCCTCGCGCCGACCAGCTTCATCCCGATCCCCCCGATCGGCCCGACCTTCCCGTTGTCGTCGATCGTGCCGGTCCCCGCGACGAACTTGCCGCCCGTGAGATCACCCGGCGTGATCTTGTCGACGATCCCCAGCGCGAACATCAGTCCCGCGCTCGGCCCGCCCACATCGGCGAGCTTGATGTCGATCTCGAACGGGAAGGTGTGGTCGGTCCCGGCCTGGATCCCGACGATGGCACGGTCGTCGCCCTCGTCCGACTTCACCGTCCTGACCGTGACGTCCTCGCTGCCCTCGGGCTCCTTGCCGGCCTTCTCCGCCGCCTCGGCCACCTTCGCCGGGACGATGGTGAAGACGACGTCCTCACCCGGCTTGTGCTTGGTGACGATGTCGGCGACGTCCGGCGGCGCCACGACGGCCTTGCCGTCCACCGCCTTGATGACGTCTCCGGCGTGCAGGGCTCCCTGGGAGGGGCTGTCCTTGACGACCGCCGCGACGACGACCCGCGACGTGACGGGGATGTTCTCCTCCTTCAGCGCCGCGACCTTCGCGCTCTCCTGGGACTGGCTGAACTCCTCGGCGTTCTCCTGCGTCGACTGCTCCTCCGTCTTGCCGTCCGGATAGAGCGTGTTGTGCGGCACCACGATGTTGTCGTGCGACAGCCAGCCGTAGACGGCCTCGACGACATTCATCTTGTAATCCGCGCCGGTGACCCTGACGGTCGTCATATTGAGATGACCGCTCGTGGGATAGGTCTTACGGCCCTCGATGTGGAGCACCGGTTCGCCGTTCGCCTCGCCGAGTGTGTTCACCGTGGGACCGGGACTCATCTCCGCGTACGGAACGGGGATGAACACTCCCGCACAGAGCAGCGCGATGAGGACGAGAGTGGAGGCGAGCATCGTCGCGGTGCGGCGTGGCATGGAACGACAGTACGGGAAGGGTCTGTCGGCGCACCCCCGGGGCCGGTCCGTACGAGGCGGGTGCGCGGGGGCGCCTCAGACGGCGTCCGTGGTGCCGGGATCGGTCTTCGACATCGCGTCCCGGAAGCGCGCGTAGCCGGCCAGTTCGGCCATGTCCCCGATGGTTCGGTTCCTGGAGACCCAGCTCCCCCATATCGCCGCGCCGACCGCGGCGAAGAGCGGAATCAGCAACCAGGCAAGCGCGGCCATCCCGACCTCCTTACCCCATGTGTGTGTGAACCGATGATCAGCAGATTAGTCATCCGCTGCTCCAACGCTCCGGGCAGGGAGGCGGTTACGCAAATCGGGCCACATGGGAACAGAGGGCGACGGCAGGGTCGGGAAGGGGCCGTCAGCAGGCCCCGACCCACTCCTCCGTACCGTCGGAGAACGTCTGGTGCTTCCAGATCGGCACCTCGTGCTTGAGGTCGTCGATCAGCCTGCGGCACGCCTCGAACGCCTCCGCGCGGTGCGGGCAGGACACCGCGACGACGACCGCCAGGTCCCCCACGGCGAGGTCACCCACACGGTGGACGGCCGCGAGCGCGCGTACGGGGAAGTCCGCGACCACCTTCTCGGCCACCCGGCGTAGTTCTGCCTCGGCGGACGGGTGGCAGGAGTATCCGAGGGCGTCCACGTCGGCGCCGCCGTCGTGGTTGCGGACCGTCCCGACGAACAGGGCGGTACCGCCCGCCGCGTCGTCCCCGACGGCCCGGAAGATCTCGTCGACGGACAGCGGGGTCTCGCGTATCGCCAGCAGCCGGACGGGGTCCTGTGCCGCTCTCTCGCCCGGATGCTCCTCGATGCGTGCCATGCGGCCCATCGTGCCGTACGGCGCCGCCATCACGTAATGGCGCGTTCGGCCGGCGGCCGGGCCCGCCGTTCGGAGAGTCCTACGGCACGGCCTCCTACGGAGAGCGACCCTCCCGGGCGGCGCACCGGAACATCCGGGGCCCAGGTCCTGTCTTCGAACCGGCCTCCGGCTCACGGCGCCCGGCAGGCGCCCCCGCCGCGTTGCCGGAAGTCGCGCGAACACGTCCCGTACGAGGGCGATCCTGCGGCCTGCGGGCGGACGACGCCGGTTCGTGGACAGACCCTAGAGGCGCCGGCGTGCCTTGCGGGCGCGGCGCACCACCGCCGCCGCGCCGAGCAGGGCGACCGTCGCACCGGCGGCACCGGCCGCCGTGGCGTCCTTGCGGCCGAGGCGCCGGCCCGCGACGGTGTGCCGGCCCTCCACCTCTTCGAGAAGCGCGCCGAGGACGTCCTCGTTGGTCCACCGGGGCCGCCAGCCCGCGTCGTGGAGACGGCCGACGCTGACCACCCAGGGATGCATCGTGTACGCGAGGTCACCCGCCGGGGACGGCGTGAGGCCGATCCGGTGCAGCCGGGCGGCGGCGCCCAGCGCGACGGCGGACGGCAGCTCCATGCGGCGGATACCGCTCAGCTCCTCGATCTCCTCCTGTTCGAGCCAGCCGTCGCAGCCGACCGCGAACTCGCCGTCGACCTTCTCCAGCGCCGCGTACTCCAGGGCGCTGACGAGGTCGTCCACGTGACAGAACTGCCAGGTGGGCCGGGAGCCGGCCACGACCAGCAGCCGGGGTGACTCGAAGTAGCGGGTGAGAGCGGTGTCCGTGCCGCCGACGAGGACGGCGGGCCGGACGACCGTGACGTTCAGGCCGGGGTGCGCGCGCGGCGCGCGGCGGCCCAGGCGTTCGATCTCCAGGAGGTCGCCGACGCCCGTGGCCTCCGCGGTCGCGCGCAGCTCCGCGTCCTCCGACAGCGGGATGTCGTTGTCGGGCAGCGCGCCGTAGACCATGGCCGAGGTGCACAGGACGACCCGGTGCACGCCCGCGGCGGCGGCCGCGGTGAGCACGGTCTGGGTGCCCCGGACGTTGTACGCCGTACGGGCCGCCGCGTCCCGCTCCAGGTCCAGATCGAGGGCCAGGTGCACCACCACGTCCGCGCCGCGCAGCTTCTCGGCGATGGCCGGATCCCGTACGTCGAGGATGTGCCACTGCGCCTCGCCCACCTCCCCGCGGCGCTCGTCGATCGCGACGACCTGCTTGATCTCATCGGACGCCGCGAGGCGCCGGGTGAGCAGGTCTCCGACGCCGGATGCGGCTCCGGTGACGGCGACGACGGGGCCGCGCGGCGGGGTGGGGGTTGAGCGGTTTCGCGCTGCGCGAACCTGTGGATCTGGGGAACTCACCGGGCGTCTCCAGCGGTTGTCTTCAGTACGGACGTGTACGACACGTACGTACCAGGTGGCGTCCATCCTGCCGCAGGCCAAGCGTTGGCGGAGCACCGAGCCCGGATGCGGGCCCGGATGTCTACGCTGGGTGGTGTTGTCGGGCAGTCGCCGTCGGCGGATAAGCCGGCGGCCCAACGAGCCGAGGAAACCCGTGAGTGACACCCCATTCGGATTCGGCCTTCCGCCGGAGGAGCCAGAGGACGGCGACGGCAAGAAGAACGGCCCTGCCGGAGGTGGTCAGGGTGCCGGCGGCCAGGGCGGGGGCAACCCCTTCTCGGGGTTCGGCTTCCCCGGCGGTCCCGGTGGCCCCGGCGCCGCGGGCGGGGACAATCCGTTCGCCGCGATGTTCGGATCGATGAATCCGAACGACCTGGGCGCGGCCTTCCAGCAACTAGGGCAGATGCTGAGCTACGAGGGCGGTCCCGTGAACTGGGACATGGCCAAACAGATCGCCCGACGGCAGGTCTCGCAGGGCACGCCCGACGGCACGAAGGACTCCAGCGTGAGCCCCGGCGAGCGGACCGCCGTCGAGGAGGCCGTCCGCCTGGCGGACGTCTGGCTGGACGCCGCGACGTCCCTGCCGTCCGGCGCGGTGTCCACTGTGGCGTGGAGCCGCGCCGAGTGGGTCGAGGCGACCCTCCCCGCGTGGCAGCAGCTCGTCGACCCGGTGGCCGAGCGGGTGGGCGCCGCCATGGGGGACGTGCTGCCCGAGGAGATGCAGGCCATGGCGGGCCCGCTGATCGGCATGATGCGCTCCATGGGAGGCGCCATGTTCGGCCAGCAGATCGGGCAGGCCGTGGGCGTGCTCGCGGGCGAGGTGGTCGGTTCGACGGACATCGGGCTGCCGCTGGGCCCGGCCGGCAAGGCGGCGCTGCTGCCGCTGAACGTCGCGGCCTTCGGTAAGGACCTCGGTGTCCCGCAGGACGAGGTGCGGCTGTATCTGGCCCTGCGCGAGGCCGCCCACCAGCGCCTCTTCGCCCATGTGCCGTGGCTGCGGTCGCATCTGTTCGGCGCCGTCGAGGGGTACGCGCGGGGCATCAAGGTCGACTCGTCCAAGCTGGAGGACGCCGTCAGCCAGCTCGACCCGTCGAACCCCGAGCAGCTTCAGGAAGCGCTCCAGCAGGGCATGTTCCAGCCGGAGGACACGGCCGAGCAGAAGGCCGCCCTGGCCCGTCTGGAGACGGCGCTGGCGCTGGTCGAGGGCTGGGTGGACGCGGTGGTGCACGAGGCCGCCAAGTCCCGGCTGACCTCGGCGGACGCGCTGCGCGAGACGCTGCGCAGGCGGCGCGCCTCGGGCGGTCCGGCCGAACAGACCTTCGCCACCCTCATCGGCCTCCAGCTGCGCCCCAGGCGGCTGCGGGACGCCGCGAGGCTCTGGGCGTCGCTGACGGACGCGCGGGGCGTGGACGGCCGCGACGGGCTCTGGGAGCACCCCGACATGCTGCCGACCGCCTCCGACCTGGACGACCCGGACGGCTTCGTCCACCACGAGCACGCGGACTTCTCCGAGCTGGACAAGCTGCTCGGCGAGGCCGCCGACGGCAAGCCCACGCCGGAGAAGGACACCGGCACCGGCCGGGCCGACGAGGGCGCCACGGGCGGGGCGGGCGGCAAGGGCCAGGACGACGGGCGCGAGGCCGAGGGCAAGGACGAGGGCAAGGACGAGGGCAAGGACGACGGCGCCAAGTGAGTCTGCACGACGACGCCGTCGGCGTACTGGAGACGTACGACGGCCAGGACGGGCTGCGCCGCGCCTACCTGGACCACCTGGCGGCCCGTCCGGACGGGCTGTGGAAGTCCTGCGAGGCGGGGCACATCACGGCGAGCGCCCTGGTGATCGACCCCGAGCGGGGCCGTGCCCTGCTGACCCTTCACAAGAAGCTGGGCATGTGGCTCCAGATGGGCGGGCACTGCGAGCCCGGCGACACCTCGCTCGCCGCCGCGGCGCTGCGCGAGGCCACGGAGGAGTCCGGGATCCCGGGGCTGACGCTGCTGCCCGGCGGGCCCGTACAGCTCGACCGGCACGCCCTTCCGGCGCCCTGTCACTGGCATCTGGACGTCCAGTACGCCGCGCTGGCCCCGGCCGGCGCGGTCGAGGAGATCAGCGAGGAGTCGCTGGATCTGCGCTGGTTCGCCTACGACGAGGTGGCGGCGGTCGCCGACGGATCGGTCGTCGGGCTCCTGGAGCGCACGCGCGCGGCGCTCCCGGCGCGGGCGAAAGGCTGACGCGCCCGGCGTGACGTGACCGGGGGCAGGGGCGGCCTCCGAGGAGACCGCCCCTGACGTCCCGGGACCGACGACGGACCGGCGGACCGGCGGCGGACCCGGGTCAGCGGTTCCAGACGTTGTTCTGGTTCTGGGCGTGGGCGCCCTGCTGGCCCACGCCGAACTGCGCACGCGCGCCCTGGCCGATCTCCGCGTTCTGCGGCGGCATGACCTCGCTGGGCTGCACGAGCGCGAAGCCCTGGCCGAGGAAGCTCAGCTCCCAGCCCTCGCCGGTGTTGCCGCGCCTGCGCCGTACGCCCGACGAATGCGTCTGCGCCTGCATCTGCACCCGCAGCGCGGAGGACCACGCCACGATCGCGTCGGCGTCCACGCTGACGTACTTGTCCGGCGTCACGTGCATCATCAGCGGCTGCCCGGACGTCATCAGGGCGACCTTGCCCCGGCCCGAGATGTTGAGCTGGTACTTGCCGGAGCCTGAGATGCCGTACTGGCTGTCCACCGCGATGACCTCGATGTGCAGCGAGGAGTCGAGCGCCAGGACGTAGGCGCTGTCGACGGTCATGCCCTCCTGGTCGACGTCCACGACGTGCACGTACTGCGCGAGGTTGGCGAAGTAGACCGTGCCCTGACCCGAGCAGCGCATGAGATCGAGGCCCTCGCCGGTGTTGGCCCTGGCGCGGCGCTGCCCCGGTGACTGGTACTCACCGTCGAAGTCGATGAGTCCCTGGTAGGCGACCATCGCGCCCTTGCGGGCGAGGACGTCGTCGTGGCCGGTCAGCGCGACCCGCAGCAGCTGCGGGTTCTGTACGGCGTAACGGTCCTGGGACTGTGTCTCCGCGAGTCCGAAAAGCGGGCTCTGCATGATGTTCCCCTCCCCCTCAGCCCCGGACCCGCAGGCGGTCGGTGCTGTCCTCGCTGGGCTGTACGACGACGAGGCCCTGGCCCGAGAAGGCCATCTGGTAGGCCTCCCCGCTGCCCCGCCCGACGAGGGACGAGGCCTTGAAGCTCCGCTTGCCCTTCACCTTGAGCCCGGGTGACCAGGCGACGAGGGCGTCGGGGTCGACGTACGTCTCGTCCTCACCGCGGCCGCAGTCGACGACGATCGGCGTGCCGCGCGAGGTCAGGGCGACCCAGCCGGTGCCGCCGACCGTGATGTTCCACAGGCCCTGTCCGGCGAACTTGGCCAGCCCCTTCACCTTCTCGACGCCCCACTGGAGGTGGGCGTCGAAGGCCAGCAGGTTGGTGCCGTTGACCGAGATCGAGTCGTTGTTGAGATTGATCACGACGACGTCGGCGCCGTAGTCGGCGAGGTAGAGCAGGCCGTCTCCGGCGCACTTCATGATCGGTGTGCCCTCACCCGTCACCCACTGGCCGGCGATCTGGCGCACGGCGGGCGGATTGGGCTCGTACTGCACGAAGCCCTCGTACGCGACCATCGAGCCGGTGCGCGCGTAGAGGTCCTGCCCACTGGTCATGGCGACCTTGAGCATGGTGCGGCCGTGGTTCTCCATCCGGGCCGTGACGGGGGTCGGGGCGAAGCCCGCGAGTTGCTGGTTCATGTGCCGGGCTCCCTCAGACCTCGTACGGCTGGACGACGATGAAGTTTCCGGGGGCTCCCCGGAACTGGAGGTTCACGGTCTCTCCGCTGTGCCCCGGATACGCGTTGCGGCGCAGCCGGACCTGGCTGGAGAGGATCACCTGCGACGCGGCGGACCAGGCGACGACGGCGTTGCTGTCGGCGAAGGTCGTGGGCGTGACGGGCAGGACGACGGGGACGCCGTGGGTCTTCACGACGACGGTGCCGGTGCCCTGGAACAGCATGGTGAACAGGGCTCCACCGGGGATGCCGTGGCCCTCGATACGACGGACCTCGTACTGGAGGGACTCGTCGAAGGCGAGGACGTTCTCCGCGGAGACGCAGATTCCGTCGCCCTGGAGTTCGATCGGGTGCAGATGCGCGGCCTCCTCGGCGAGGAAGACCTGACCCCGGCCGGAGCAGCGCATCAGCTGCATCTCCTGCCCGGTCGCGTTGCCGACGATACGACCGGCGAAACCGGCGCCCTTGTAGCCGAAGTCGACCTTGCCCTGGTACATGACCATGCTGCCCTGCCGGGCGAGTACGGACGCGCCGCCCATGGCCAGGTCGACCCGCATGAGCTGCTGGTTCTGCGGGGTCCAGCGCTGGCCGGTGGCCGCCTCGCGGTAGGGCTGGAGCGCCGCCTGGAGACCGGCTCCGGCCTGCTGGCCGGGCTGCGGCATTCCGGGTGCACCCGGGGGCTGCCCTCCGTACGGAGGCGGCGTCGGCTGCCCGTACGGCGAGGGCGCGCCGGGCGGCTGGCCGTGACCGGGGAACTGGCCGGAGAACTGGCCCGGCGGTGCCTGTCCCGGAGCCTGGCCGGGGATCTGGCCGAACGGCGGCTGCTGCGGCGCCTGCGGCTGGCCGGGCTGCGCGTACGGCGACGGCGCGGGCGGCGCCATGGGCGCGGCGACGGTCGGCGCACCGTGCACCGGGTGAGGGGCGGGCGCCGGGGCCGGGGCCTGCGGCGGTGCGCCGAACGACGGCGCGGGCTGCGGGGCCTGGGGCGCGGCCGGGGCCCCGAATGCCGGGGCGGGGGCGGGGCCACCGGGCGGCGGGGCGAATCCGGGCGCGGCTCCACCGGCGGGCGGCTGGGCGGCGGGCTCCTCCTCGGCGACCTCGCCGCCGAAGTTCTTGAGCAGTGCGTCGAGACCGCCGTCGAAGCCCTGGCCGACCGCGGCGAAGCGCCAGACGTCCTTCAGATAGAAGTCTCCGAGCATCACCGCGCGTTCGGTGGTGAACTCCGAGCCGGTGAACGCGTATCGGACGACTTCCTCGCCGCCGGCGACTATCCGGATGTATCCGGGGCCCACTTGGGACATCTGTCCGGCGCCGTCGATGGTGGCGGTGAAGGAGAGCCGTTGGATGTTCGCGGGAATGCGGTCGAGCGTTACCCGGAATGACTCGGTGTCCCCGGACTGCGCGCCCAGCAACTGGACGGATTCCTCTGGGGACTTCGGCTGATTGAAGAAGATGAAATACCGGTCGTCCGAGAGCTGTTCATTGGCGTCGAGGCCGAAACAGCTGATGTCGAACGTCAAGCCGGGTGCCGTGATCTGCACACCTACGTACAGATCCGTCCCCTGCGTGAGGTCACTGATCTTGGCCTTGTGGCCGCGTTGGAATTCCCTCGCCATGCGTAACGACCGTCCCCCATCCCGAGCTGAACACGTCGCGTCAGGCTAACGGTTGCCTACGAGATTGGGCCAAGTCGGTACAGATTCGGTACACGACCGGTGAGGGTCGCCGTCACTCTCCGGGAGTGGCCGGCAGATGCGGCAGCCGCTCGCCGGCGACGACGCCTTCGAGGTAGCCGCGGGCCCTTTCGGTACGCGGATACGCCTCCAGCAGCTTCCAGAAACCCGGGCCGTGTCCGGGAACGAGCAGGTGCGCGAGTTCGTGCACGAGCACGTAGTCGACGACGTACTCGGGCATGCCCTGGAGCCGGTGGGACAGGCGGATGCTGCCCTCGGCCGGGGTGCAGGAGCCCCAGCGGGTGTTCTGGTTGGTGACCCACCGGACGGACGCGGGGCGGGCCCGGCCCTCGAAATACAGCTCGGACAGCCGCTTGGCCCGGTCGGTCAGATCGCCGTCGCCGAGGATGCGCTTGCTCTCCTGCGCGGCGAGTTTGTCGAGCATCACCGTCACCCAGCGCCGCTCCTCGGCCTCCGACATCCGGGCCGGAATGAGCACGATGGTGCGGTCGCCCTCGCGGTAGGCCGAGACCGTCCTGTTGCGCCGGGCGCTCCTGCGGACCTCGACGGCGCTCGTCGCCGGACCGCGCTGCGGGCGGCCGGTCACGCCGCGTTCCTCGCTTCCGGCGCCGTGCGGTGGGGATTCCCCCGCATCAAGGCGAGGGGAAGGTTCGGCGGACACGCTTCGACGTTACCCGCTGCCGGTCGGGGACGTCCCGTCGCGGGAACTCTCTGATCTTGATCCACTCCATGCACCCGTCATTTGAACGGCTAATTCCCCACGCCTGTGGATAACTCTCCGCATGTCTCACCGGTTCCCTGCATTCTGGATTCCGATCGCGGGACAGGCACACGGGGGAGACGAATATGCATCCAATGGTGAAGCCGGCGCTGCGACGGGCTTGGCGGGAGCGGCAGACGGTGCAGTTCGGAATCACGCCCGCGCACGCGGTCGTGGTGGGCCCCGTCGACACGACGACGGGAAGTTTTCTCGATCTGCTCGACGGCACGCGAGGACTTCCGCTGTTGCGGGAGGAAGCGCGGACGATGGGACTGCCCGATGGCAAGGCCGACGCGCTCGTGGACCGGCTCGCGGCGGCCGGGCTGCTCGACGACAGCACCGCGGGCGGGCGGGCCGCCGAAGCGTTACGGAATCGAAAGGTCGAGCTGGACCGGTTGCGCGCGGATCTGGCGTCACTGTCGGTCACCCACCGTGAGCCGGGAGCGGCGATCGACCGGCTGGCGGCGCGGCGGACGATGCGTGTGCAGGTGCGCGGGGCGGGCCGCGTCGGCGCCGTCGTCGCCTCGGCTCTCTCGGCCGCCGGGGTGGGCCGGGTGGATGTGCTGGACAGCGGGATCGCCGAGGCGTGGGACGTGGCGCCGGGCGGGCTGCCCGCGGAGTCAGTGGGTGAGCGCAGGGACGTGGCGGCGCGGCATCTGGTGCGGCGCTCGGCACCGGGCCGGGCCGGCAGAGCGGGGCCCGGTGCGGGGGAGGCCGGGACCGGGGCCGTCGACGACTCGTCGGCGGGCGGGCGGGGGGCCGGGAGGCACGAGCGGGCCGACGAACGGGCGGCGCGGGTGAGTGTCGGCGGCGGGGCGGGGCTGTCGTTGGTGATCGTCGCGCCACGCGACGGGCTGGCGGCCTACGCGCCGGATCCGGCGTCGGCCGAGCGCTGGATCGCCACCGGGACTCCTCATCTCTACGCGGGAGTTGTGGAGGCCACGGGTGTGGTGGGTCCTCTGGTGCTTCCCGGCGGCACGGCGTGCGCGGGCTGTCTGACCGAGGAGCGGGTCGGCCGGGAGCCGGGGTGGCCGCTGATGCTCGCGCAGTGGCGGTCGGGGCGCCGGGCATCGGTCACACCGGCGTGTGATCTGGGTCTCGCCACCACCGTGGCCGGTCTCACCGCCGCCCACGCGCTGTCCTTCCTGGACGGGCAGTTGCCGGCGAGCACGGGAGCGCGCTGGGAGATCACACTGCCCCTGCTCGACTGGCGTTCCGAGCGGATCGTGCCGCATCCGGCCTGTCCCTGCGGGGCCGCCGGAGAAGCTGAGGGAGAGGGCATGACCGTGCCAGGGGCGCCGCAGGACACAATGGTGCGGTAACCGCCATAGGCGGCCCGGCTGTCTGGGAATTGGAGGGGCGTATGTCTGATCTTCCCCGGAAGGCGGTCACTCGAACTGCCAAGTTGGCCGCGCTGCCACTGGGGTTCGCCGGTCGTGCCACATGGGGTCTGGGCAAGCGGATCGGCGGCAAGTCCGCGGAGATCGTCGGCCGCGAGCTCCAGCAGCGCACGGCGGACCAGCTCTTCAAGGTGCTCGGTGAGCTCAAGGGCGGGGCCATGAAGTTCGGCCAGGCCCTGTCCGTCTTCGAGTCCGCGCTGCCCGAGGAGGTGGCGGGGCCGTATCGGGCGGCGCTCACCAAACTCCAGGAGGCGGCCCCTCCGATGCCGACGAGCACGGTGCACAAGGTGCTGACGGAGCGGCTCGGCGAGGACTGGCGTGAGCTGTTCCTGGAGTTCGAGGAGAAGCCGTCGGCCGCCGCCTCGATCGGCCAGGTGCACCGGGCGGTGTGGCACGACGGGCGGGATGTGGCCGTCAAGGTCCAGTACCCGGGGGCGGGCGAGGCACTGCTGTCCGACCTCGCGCAGCTCAGCCGGTTCGCCCGGCTGCTGGGACCGCTGATCCCGGGCATGGATGTGAAGCCCCTGATCACGGAGTTGCGCGACCGCGTGTCGGAGGAGCTGGACTACGAGCTGGAGGCGCGGGCCCAGCGGGAGCACGCGGAGGAGTTCGCGGACGATCCCGATGTGGTGGTGCCCGATGTGGTGCACCAGGGCGAGCAGGTGCTGGTCACGGAGTGGATCGACGGCATACCGATGGCGGACGTGATCGCCGACGGCACCGACGAGCAGCGCGATCGCGCGGGCCAGTTGCTGGCGCGTTTCCTCTTCTCGGGACCGGCTCGTACGGGGCTGCTGCACGCGGATCCGCACCCGGGCAACTTCCGGCTGCTGCCGCCGGCAGGCGCCGGGGACGACGGTATGGACGCCGAAGGTGAACTGCGGCTCGGTGTACTGGACTTCGGCACCGTCGACCGGCTGCCGGGCGGGCTGCCCGAGACGATCGGCGAGTCGCTGCGGCTGACGCTGGAGGGCGACGCCGAGGCGGTCTACGCACTGCTGTGCGCGGAGGGCTTCGTCAAGGAGTCGATCGATCTGGACCCGGACGCGGTGCTGGAGTATCTGGTGCCGATCATCGAGCCGGCGGAGGCCGAGGAGTTCACCTTCAGCCGGGGGTGGATGCGCACCCAGGCGGCCCGGATAGCCGATCCGCGGTCCCCTGCCCATCAGCTGGGGAAGCAGTTGAATCTGCCGCCCGCCTATCTGCTGATCCACCGCGTCACCCTGAGCACGATCGGGGTGCTCTGCCAGCTCAACGCCACGGTGCGGCTGCGCGAGGAGTTGGAGGGGTGGCTGCCCGGTTTCCTGCCGGAGGAGTTCGCGTACGAGGAGGAGCCCGAGGTCGAGGCGGGCGCCTGACACCGGGCCGTGTCCCGTGGCCGGGAACGCGCCGCGGGGGCCGGTCCCTGAGGACCGGCCCCCGCGGCAGAGAAGGGAGCCTGTGGCGTCGTGCCGCCCGGCCGAGGCGGTCAGTGCATGACCGCCATGGCCAGCGCGCGGCGGGCGCGCATCGACACGCGCTCGGCGCGGCGCTGCATCCGCCGCGCGGCGACCAGGCGCACGGCCTGGCGTTCCGCGTCGGCTTCCTGCCGTCGCTCGGCCATATGCGCGCGTGCCATGGCTTCTGGAATGAGTTGCATCTCGCGGGTCCTGTTCTGGCGCGAGTCGCTCGCGCCGGTGGTACTGACGGCTGTGGTGGCGGAGCCGGACGGCTCACGCAGGGAAGAGGTCATCGGAGCCTGCTTCTTGGGGTCGTGCGTGAAAGGGCGGTCGATGGTGCCGGTGGCGTTCATGCGGCGACCGGGTTCTTGCGCGGACGGCCACGGGGCCGCTTGCGGGCCACGACCACGCCCTGGATGAAGAGTTCGCCGCCCCAGACACCCCACGGCTCACGCCGCTCCTTGGCGCCGGCGAGGCATGCCTCCATCAGCGGGCAGGTACGGCAGAGGGACTTGGCGTACTCGACGTCGGCCGGGGACTCCGCGAAGAAGACCTCCGGGTCGTAGGCACGGCACGGAACGGGTACGCCGAGGTTCTCGATGGCGTCGTCGAGCGCGGTGAGCGCGGTGAGCGGGGTCAAGGTGGAGTCCTCCGTGAGGCCGGGCGGGGTGATCGTTTCGGAAGGCGGTACGGACGGGGCGTGCGCTTCGAGTTGCACGGTGGTGTCTTCCTCGTCTTTTCGGTCCGGCCTGTTGGCCGGTTGTCGGTTGGTACCGGGTGGTTCTCTTCCCGAGGCCCCTTCGCTCCGCCTGTCCCGTTCGGGACAAACAGAAGGGCCGCGGATCCCGGGTGGGGTTCCGCGGCCCTGAAGGCGCCGGCCTGATCAGATCAGGCTGGATCACTCCAGGGGTCAGGCCCACGGAAGGCCCACATCATGTGGTGCTGCTTGGTCTGCTTCTTGGCTTCCGCACCGGCCGCGGCGACCGCATAGGCCTTGGCCTCCGCTGCCGCTACTTCTGCCGCCAGTGCCTTGGTCGGTCGCTCATTGCCGCCCGTGACAGGAAGAGCCACGGGGTTGATCCGGCCGGCGCGGACGCCCGACAGACCGGTGGCGGCGAACGAAGATCCATCGGTGGCGAGCAGCCCGGACAGCGAGACGTCGAACGAGCAGGCGGAAGCGACCGAGCGATCGGTCATTTCGGCGGTGCTGATGAAGCTGCTGGTGATGCTGATCACTGGAATCGCCTCCTCTCGGCGTATCGAAATCCGGATACCACTTCGGACAAGTAGAGCACGGGGACCGGGCTTCGGAGAAGCCCGCTGTTCCCGTGGTTAAGAACCTATGGTGATTCGCGGGGCGCGCGCAAACTATTTTCTCGACGAGTTTGTATCAGCTCTCCCCGTCCTCCCCGACAAGCTCCTCACCTGCGCAGATGGCGAGGACATCGGCCCCGAACCGCTCCAGCTTGCGGCCGCCGACGCCCGAGATCCGGGACAGCTCGCCGTCGTCGCCGGGCACGGACTCGGCGATCGCCATCAGCGTCTTGTCGGTGAACACGCAGTAGGCGGGCTGACCCAGTTGTTTCGCCTGGTCCGAACGCCACTCTCGCAGCCGCTCGTAGAGCCCCTCGTCCATGTCCGACGGGCAGCCCTCGCAGCGCATCAGCTTCATCTCGCCCGCGTCCGTCAGCGTCGTGCCGCAGACACGGCACAGCACCGGGCCGCGCCGCTTGCGCCGGCCGCGCTCGGACGCGCCGCCGCCCGCCGCGCCCGCGCCGCGCGTTCCCGGGGCGGAGGAGCCCGGTCGCAGCCCGCTCAGGAAGCGGGTGGGGCGCCGGGAGGCCCGGCCGCCGGGGGCCCGGGAGAGCGCCCACGACAGGGAGATGTGCAGCCGGGCGCGGGTGACCCCGACGTAGAGGAGCCTGCGCTCCTCCTCGACCTGTTCGTCGGTCTTGGCGTACGTGATCGGCATCATCCCCTCGGTCAGGCCGACCAGGAACACCGCGTCCCACTCCAGGCCCTTGGCCGCGTGGAGCGAGGCGAGGGTGACGCCCTGGACCGTGGGGGCGTGCTGGGCGGCGGCGCGCTCGTCCAGCTCGGTGACCAGATCACCGAGGGTCGCCTCCGGCCTGGCCCGTACGAAGTCCTCGGCGAGACGCACGAGGGCCGCCAGCGATTCCCAGCGGTCGCGCACCGCGCCGGAGCCCGTGGGCGGTTCGGTGGTCCAGCCCTTGGTGGAGAGCACGGCCCGCACCTGGGACGGCAGGTCCACCACGTCGTCCAGCAGCGAGTCGTTGCCGCCGAAGCGGGCCGCGCCGCGCAGGGCGGCTCCCGCCTCCCGTACCTCCTGGCGCTCGAAGAATCGCTCCGCGCCCCGGAGTTGGTAGGGCACCCCGGCGTCGGCGAGAGCCTGTTCGTAGACCTCCGACTGGGCGTTGATCCGGTACAGCACGGCGATCTCACCGGCCGGGACGCCCGCCGCGACGAGGTCGCGGATCCGGCGCGCGGTGCCCTCCGCCTCGGCCGGCTCGTCCGCGTACTCCGTGTAGACGGGCTCGGGGCCCGGATCGCGCTGGGAGATGAGTTCCAGCCGGTGTTCGGCGGCGCGGCCCCTGGCCTGATTCAGCAGGCCGTTGGCCAGGTGCACGACCTGGGGGGTGGAGCGGTAGTCCCGGACGAGCTTCACCATCGTCGCGCCCGGGTGGCGGGTGCGGAAGTTCAGCAGATGGTCCGGGGTGGCTCCGGTGAACGAGTAGATCGTCTGGCTGGCGTCGCCGACGACGCAGAGATTCTCCCGGTCGCCCATCCACAGTTCGAGCAGCCGCTGCTGGAGCGGGCTCACGTCCTGGTACTCGTCCACCACGAAGTGCTGGTACTGGCGGCGGATCTGGTCGGCGATGTCGTGCCGGTCCTGGAGGATGCCGACGGTGAGCAGCAGGACGTCCTCGAAGTCGATCACCGACCTGTCCCGTTTCAGCTGTTCGTACATCGCGTAGATCTGGCCGATTTCCGCGGGGTCGCGCGGGGCGTCGCGGTGGGACTTGGCGACCGCCGCCGGATAGTCGCCGGGCACGGTCTGGGTGACCTTGGCCCACTCGATCTCGCCGGTGACGTCCCTCAACTCGTTGCGGTCGAGCCGGATCCGGCAGCGCGCGGCCGACTCCGCGACCAGCTGGACCTTGCGTTCGAGCAGCCGGGGCAGCTCACCGCCGACCACCTTGGGCCAGAAGTACTGGAGCTGGCGCAGCGCCGCCGAGTGGAACGTACGCGCCTGGACGCCGCCCGCGCCCAGCTGGCGCAGCCGCCCGCGCATCTCCCCCGCCGCCCGGTTGGTGAAGGTGACGGCGAGGACGCTGGCGGGCTGGAGGATGCCGGCCCGCACGCCGTACGCGATGCGGTGGGTGATGGCCCGCGTCTTGCCCGTGCCGGCGCCGGCCAGCACACACACCGGACCGTGCAGCGCCGTCGCGACCTCGCGCTGCTCGGGGTCGAGCCCGTCGAGCACCGCGTCGGCGTCGCGCGGCGGTTCCACGAACTGGCTGCCGTCGGGATCCTGCGGGAAGAGTGAGGAGTGCGTTGCTGCTGTCACCCCGCCATGCTGCCAGGTCCGGTGAGGCCGGTGCGGCGGTTGTCCACAGGGGAGTCACGTCGGTCGTACAAGTACGGGAATGGTGACCAGGTCACGTACGTTCTTCTGTCAGCGAAGACTTTCCGAGCCTGCCAGAGGAGCGCGAGAAGACATGCCGGGGACCGTGACGATGTACAGCACCACGTGGTGCGGCTACTGCCGTCGGCTCAAGGGCCAGATGGACCGCGAAGGCATCGCGTACACCGAGATCAACATCGAGCAGGACCCGGATTCGGCGGCGTTCGTCGAGAAGGCGAACGGCGGCAACCAGACGGTCCCGACCCTGCTCTTCGCCGACGGGTCGACGTTGACGAACCCGTCCCTGGCGCAGGTCAAGCAGAAGGTCGGCGCCTGAGCGCACGTGCGGCGCGCCGCACGACGGACGAGACACCGTGGGAGCCCCCGCCGGCCGGCGGGGGCTCCCACGCGCTCATGTCAGTTCAGGGGCTTCGGCAGCGGTTTCCCATACCAGAGCTCCGTCAGACGTGCCGCGATCGAGATGCCCGTCGGGGGCAGGACCTCGCCCGCCTCGATCGCGGTCCGCAGGTCGTCGCGCGAGAACCAGCGCGCCTCCTGGATCTCGTCACCGTCCACGTTGATGTCGAAGGAGGTGGCGCGGGCCATGAAGCCCAGCATCAGGCTGGAGGGGAAGGGCCAGGGCTGGCTCGCGACGTACTCGACGGCGCCGATCGCGATGCCCGCCTCCTCGAACACCTCGCGGGCCACGGACTGTTCGATCGACTCCCCCGGCTCCACGAAGCCCGCCAGGGTCGAGAACCGCCCCTCCGGCCAGTGCACCTGACGGCCGAGGAGCGCGCGGTCCCGCTCGTCGGTGACGAGCATGATCACGGCGGGGTCGGTACGCGGGTAGTGCTCGGCGCCGCACGCGGGGCAGCGGCGGATGTGGCCGGCCGCCGCGATCACCGTGCGCTCGCCGCAGCGGGAGCAGAAGCGGTGCAGCCGCTGCCAGTTCTCCAGCGCGACGGCGTGGACCATCAGGCCCGCGTCGCGCGGGGAGAGCAGCAGCGCGGCCTCGCGGAGCCCGGCGGGGCGTGCCGACTGGTCCATGCGGCCCGGCAGCGTGTCCTTCTGGAGAGCGAAGTAGCTGACTCCGTCGGCGTCCGTACCGAGGAAGTAGCGGTGGGTCTCGGTGAGGGGCGCCTCGAAGGACGGGGTCATGACGAGTTCGGTACGGCCGTCCGGGGTGTCGTCTATCAGCGCCTGGCCGGCGGAGACCACGAAGACCCGCGTCGTCGGGTGACTCCACGCGGCGGCCAGCCACGCCTCGTCGAGGCGGTGGTGCGCGGCCCGGTCGATGCCGCTGTCGGAGGTCAGGACGATCGGCCGGTGTGCGGCGGTGTCCCCGCCGCTGGTGGTGGTGCTCACTGGTACTTCCAACTCCCCCGGATGGATGGGTGTCTGTTCAGCGGAGAGCGGCGGCGAGATCGCTCCAGAGGTAGGCGGTCGTCTCCACGCCCTTCATGAGGAGGTCGATCTCGACCTTCTCGTCGGGCGCGTGCCAGCCGTCGGACGGTACGGAGATACCCAGGAACAGCACGGGTGCGCCGAGCACGTCCTGGAGGTCGGCGGCCGGTCCCGAGCCGCCTTCGCGGGTGAAGCGGATCTTCTGCTCGAAGGCGCGGCCCATGGCGCGGACGACCGACTGGAGCGCGGGATGGTCCAGCGGGGTCAGACAGGGGCGGGTGGCCGCGGCGAAGGTGGTCTTGTGGCGGACACCGGCCGGGATCCTGGCGTCGATCCAGTCACCGACGGCGCGCTCGATCCGGTCCGGGTCCTGGCCGCCGACGAGCCGGAACGACAGTTTCAGCCGGGCGGACGACGGGATGATCGTCTTGCCGCCGGGGCCCTGGTAGCCGCCTCCCATGCCGTTGACCTCGGCGGTGGGGCGGGCCCAGACGCGCTCCAGCGTGGAGTAGCCCGCCTCGCCGAGCGTGCCGTGCGACTTGGCCGTACGCAGCCACGCCTCCTCGTCGAAGGGCAGCTCGGCGATGAGCGTGCGCTCGGCGTCGGTGAGCGGGGGGACGCCGTCGTAGAAGCCGGGCACCGTGACCCGCTCGTCCTCGTCGTGCAGCGCGGCCACGAGTCGGGCGGCGACGGTGGCCGGGTTGGGCACCGCGCCGCCGAACGAGCCGGAGTGGATGTCCTGGTCGGGCCCGTACAGCTCCACCTCGCACTCGGCGAGCCCGCGCATGCCGGTGCAGACGGTGGGGGTGTCCGCGGACCACATGCCGGTGTCGGAGACGATCACCGCGTCGGCGGCGAGACGGGCGGCCCGCTGCTCGACCAGCGCGCGGAAGTGCGGGGAGCCGGACTCCTCCTCGCCCTCGACGAGCAGTTTGAGATGGACGGCGGGGTTGTCACGGCCGGTGGCCGCGAGATGCGCCCGGACGCCGAGTGTGTGGAAGAACACCTGTCCCTTGTCGTCGGCGGCGCCGCGCGCGTACAGCCGCCCGTCCCGGACGACCGGTTCGAAGGGGTCGCTCCGCCAGCCGTCCTCACGGGCGGCGGGCTGGACGTCGTGGTGGCCGTAGACCAGGACGACCGGGGCGGCCGGGTCGTCGGACGGCCACTCGGCGAAGACGGCGGGGGCGCCGGGGGTGTCCCAGATCTCCGCGACCGGGAAGCCGGTCTCGCGGAGTTTCGCGGCGAGCCAGTCGGCGCTGCGCCGTACGTCCGCGTCGTGGTCGGGCCGCGCCGATACGGACGGGATGCGCAGCCACTCGGAGAGGTCGTCGAGGAAGGCCGCGCGGTGGGACCGGATGTAGTCACGGGTGTGCGTACGGACGGCGCTGTCCGGGGTCTCGCTCATACATCGAGCCTATCCGGCTCCGGGGGTGGTCTCGTCTGCCGTTCCCCGTTCGGGACGCTGTTCCGGCACGAGCTCGCCGGGGGCGGCGGCGGAGGTCTCGTCGGCGGTGTGGTCGGTGCCGTGCCCGGTGCCGTACAGGAGGATGCGCTCCAGCCCGGCGCGGCCGGGCAGCCCCTCGGGACGCACGGCCGCACCGCTGCGCACGTAGAGGAAGGTGGCCGTGACCGCGTCCGGGGCGATGCCGTGCTGCTCGGCCCAGGCCAGTCGGTAGACGGCGAGCTGGAGCGGGTCACCGGTGCGGCCCCGGCTGGTCTTCCAGTCGACGATCTCGTACGTGACGGTGCCCGTCAGCGGGTCGGTGTCGCGGTAGACCGCGTCGATACGGCCCCGGATCACCCGGCCGGCGAGGGTGAGCTGGAAAGGCGCCTCGACGCGGTACGGCGTGCGCCGGGCGTACGGGGTGCGGTCGAAGGCCTCCTTGAGCGCCGCCAGATCACGCTCGTCGGCGATCTCCGGCTCGTCCGCGGCTCCGCCGGGCAGCTCGTCGGGACCGAGCATCGGGAGCGGCAGCTCCTCGAAGCGGGACTCCACCCAGGCGTGGAACCGGGTGCCGCGGCGCGCCGCGCGCTGCGGCGGGCGGGGCATGGGACGGGCCAGTTCCTGGGCGAACGCGTCGGGGTCGGCGGCCAGACGCAGCAGCTGGGAGGCGGACAGGGAGGGCGGTACGGGGACGTCGCGGACGCGCGCGCGGGCACGCAGGAGCTCTCCGGAGAGGGCGTCGAGGTCGCGGTCCCAGGAGGCGAGTGTGCGGCGTTCCTCGGGGGTGAGCCGCGCCTCCCCGGCCGGCGGCCGGGGACCGGGCAGCCGCGGCGGGTCCGCCCGCGCCGGTACGTCCGCCGGGTCCGCCCGGTACTCGGGGCCCTCGGCGTGCTGGGGGTGCTCGGCGTGCTCCGGATTCCCCGGCGTCGGCGGCTGCCCGCGTTCCGTCTCCCAGTCGTCCCAGTCCGCCAGGTCGTCGTGCTCCCCGTCGCCGGCGGGGCCCGGCCCGTACTCCGTCGGGTCGTACGGGTCGTACGGGTCATGGGTGTCGTCGGGGTCCTCGGGCTCCTCCGGGTCGTCGTACACACCGCCGGGGTACGCGTCGTCCGGCGGCGGGGCGTCCGGCGGCGGGGCGTCCTCCTCAAAAAGAGGCTCGTCGTAGGGCCGGTCCGTCGCCCCGGCGGAGACCGTCAGCGCGTCCAGGTGCGCCAGGACCGCGTCCGCCGCCGTACGGCGGCGGGCCAGTGAGTCCGGGTCCAGCGGCAGGGGCCACGCCCGCGCCGTATCGGCCGCGAGCAGCGCGGGGTTCTCCGCGGACTCCGGGGGCTCGTCCGCCCACACCTCGATCTCGCCGAAGCCGGCCGCGCAGTGCTCGTGGAGGGCGTGGAGGAAGTCCGAGGGGCCCCGGGCGCGCTTCTGCGTCGGCCCCCACCAGTGGCCGGAACCGAGCAGCAGCGAGCGCGGGCGGGTGAAGGTCACGTAGCCGAGGCGCAGTTCCTCCGTGTGCTGGTGGGCGCGCATCTCGTCCTTGAAGCCTCTGAGGCCACGGGCGTCCCACTCGGCGACGTCCGGGAGCGTCGGGGCGTCGCCGCGCAGGGCGTGCGGCAGGACCTTCGGCTGGGACGTCCAGGACTCGCGCGCCCTGCTGTTGGGGAACTGTCCGGTGACCAGGCCGGGGACGGCCACGACGTCCCACTCCAGCCCCTTGGACTTGTGCGCGGTCAGGACCTTCACCGTGTTCTCGCCGCCGGGCAGCGCGTTGTCCAGGCCCTTCTCGTACTGGGCCGCCGTCCTGAGGAAGGCGAGGAAGGCGAGGAGTGTGGCGTCCCCGTCGAGCGCGGCGAAGGAGGCGGCCGTGTCGAGGAAGTTGCCCAGGGTCTCGCGGCGCCGCGCGGCCAGGGCGTGGGGGGACGCCGAGAGTTCGACCTCCAGGCCGGTGGTGGCGAGGACCCGGTGCAGGACGTCCATCAGCGGGTCGGCCAGCGAGCGGCGCAGTTCGCGCAGTTCGGCCGCGAGCCGGGCGAAGCGCACACGCGCGGCGGCGGAGAACGGCAGACCGTCGTCCTTGCCTCCGGCCGACTCCAGGAACGTGTCGAGCGCGTCGGCGAGCGAGGTCACCTCGGCGGGGTCGGTGCCCTCGACCGCCGCCGCCAGTCGTTCGTCGGGATCGGCCGGTTCGTCGCTGGAGCCGTCCTTCGTACGGTGGACGAGCAGTCGGGCACGGCGGCCGAGGAGGGCCAGGTCGCGGGGGCCGATGCGCCAGCGCGGGCCGGTGAGCAGCCGTACCAGGGAGGCGTTGGCGCCGGGGTCCTGGAGGACCTCGCACATCGCCACGAGGTCGGCGACCTCCGGGAGATGGAGCAGCCCGGCCAGGCCGACGACCTCCACGGGCACGTCGCGGGCGACGAGCGCGCCCTGGATCGCGGGGAAGTCACCGGCGGTGCGGCAGAGCACCGCGATCTCGGCGGGCTCCTTGCCGGTGCGCACCAGATGCGCGATGGAGTCGGCGAGCCAGTCCAGCTCCTCGGCATGGGTACGGAGGAGGGCGCAGCGCACGATCCCGTCGCGCTCGGCGCCGGGTGCGGGCCGCAGCGCTTCGACACCTTCGTGCATGGCGCGCAGCGGCCCGGCGAGACCGTTGGCGAGGTCGAGCAGCCGGCCGCCGCTGCGGCGGTTCTCGCTGAGCGAGAAGCGGGCGGCCGGGGTGCCGTCGGCGCCCGGGAAGTGGGCGGGGAAGTCGTCCAGGTTGGCGACCGAGGCGCCGCGCCATCCGTAGATCGCCTGGCAGGGGTCGCCGACGGCCGTCACCGGATGGCCGGTGCCGGAGCCGAAGAGGCCCGACAGGAGCAGGCGTTGGGCGACCGACGTGTCCTGGTACTCGTCGAGCAGCACGACCCGGAACTCGTCGCGCAGGATGCGGCCGACCTCGGGCCTGGTCAGGGCCAGTTCGGCCGAGAGGGCGATCTGGTCGCCGAAGTCGAGCAGGTCGCGGGCGCTCTTGGCCGCGCGGTAGCGCCCCACCAGATCGAGCAGTTCGCGGCGGGCGCCGGCGGTCTCGGGCACCTTGCGCAGGTCGGCGTTGCCGAGCCGGACGCCTTCGAGGACGCCGAGCAGTTCGCTGTCGTACGCGGCGAGTGCACCGGTGGGCACGAGATGCTCGGCCAGTTCGGCGTCGAGCGCCAGCAGATCGCTGACCAGGGCGGGGAACGACCGGGTCAGTGCGGGGTACGGGCCAGGGGCCTCCTTCAGCACCCGCGCGGCGAGTTGGTAGCGCGTGGCGTCCGCCAGCAGCCTGGCTGTCGGCTCCAGCCCGATCCGCAGCCCGTGGTCGGTGAGGAGCTGTCCGGCGAAGGCGTGGTAGGTGGAGATGCGGGGCTCGCCCGGCGGGTTCTCCTGGTCGAGCAGATCGGGGTCGGTCACCCCGGCCCGTACGAGCGCCTTGCGCACCCGCTCGGCCAGTTCGCCCGCCGCCTTGTTGGTGAAGGTGAGGCCGAGGACCTGCTCGGGGGCCACCTGGCCGGTGCCCACGAGCCACACGACGCGCGCGGCCATCACCGTCGTCTTGCCGGAGCCCGCGCCGGCCACGATCACCTGCGGGGCGGGCGGTGCGGTGATGCACGCCGTCTGCTCCGGGGTGAACGGAATGCCGAGGAGTTCGTTGAGCTGCGCGGGGTCGGTGATACGAGCGGACACTTCAGAGAGGCTATCGGGGACCACTGACAGGAGAACGCCGGACAGATCCGGCGGAACGGGACGTCACGGGTGTCGGGTGCCGGACGTCACCGTCGTCGGTGGTCCCCGCGCTTCGGGTCCGGGGCGGTTACCGCTGGACGTCCCGCAGGTCGACGACGTCGGCGGCGGGCGGCGCGGTCGCGCTGACGGGTACTCCGAAGTCCCGGAAGAGGACGGTGCCGGGATCCGCGCCGCCCTCGCTGACCGACTTCAGCAGGTACGGGGCACCTTCGGCCGCGACGAACGTCGTGTTCGTCACTCCGTCCTGCCGCTTCACCAGAGTGACCGCCTTCCGGCCGTCGACCTCGGCGGCGGCGCCCCGGGTCAGCCCGTCCGCCCCGGCGGTGTCGAGCCGGCCGAGCATCGCGTCCAGATCGCAGGCGCCGCCCAGCGCGCGCCCGGCGGCGTCCTCGCCCGCCGGAATCCTGAGCCACTTGCCCCGGAGCAGTTCGGCCAACCCGTCGGCGCTGCCGGTTCCGGCGCTCGGGTCGTCGGGGCCGGCGGTCGGGTCGGTGGTCCGGCCGGGATCGGTGGTCGGGCCGGTGCTCCCGCCGTCCGGTCTCCCGCCGGCGCCGACAGCCCGCCAGAACTCGTCGTCGCCCTTGAGATACGTGACGCCGTCCATCACCGTGAACTCGGCCTCGCTGTCGTCGCGGCGCAGACCTCCCGTGCAGGTGCCCCGCTCGTCCAGCGAGAAATCGACCTTGAGGACGCGGCCGTCCTTGGTGCCCTCCGCCGTCAGCCGCAGGGACTTGGCGCCCTTGGTCGCGGCCAGGGCCTCCTGGGCGATGCGCGCGGCGTCGAGGCCCGCGAACGGCCCCGCGGACGGCGCTCCCGTCGAGGGCGCCGCCTGCTTCGCGGCGGCCCCGGCGGCGTCCGTGCCCGGCGCCACCTCGGTGGCGCCGCCGGTGGAGCAACTCGCCAGAGCGGCCACCGTGACCGCGCTCATCAGCGCGGGCGTCAGGAACTTCCGTTGGATCGCGGTCATCTGTCGTCTCTCCTCGCACATCTGGCACATCCGCCACGTCGGGCGCGGTCCGGCACGTCCCGGGGACCGTGCCGCCTGACGTGCCGTTCCCCTTCCGGCCGGGTGGGGAGCCGCGAAGGGTGCATGTGCACGAGGGGATTCATACGGGAGGGGCACTCACTCCACGATCTGCCGGCCCTCCGGCCGGGCGCTGCACGAGGCGCGGAACGAGCAGTGCGCGCAGTGCTGGCCGGTGCTCGGTGTGAAGCGTTCGTCCAGCACGCGCCCGGCCGCCGTCGCGAGCAGATCGCCGACCCACTCGCCCGCGAGCGGCTCCTGCGCCTGGATCCTGGGCAGGTCGTCGCCGCCCTCCTTCTTGGGGGCCGCCTGCCGCAGCTGTACGAGTTCGGCGCCGCCCGCCTCCGGCCGCCGCCCGTCGAAGACCTCGTCCACCGCGCCCTCCCCCACCGCGAGCTGGTACACGGCGAGCTGCGGGTGGTGCGCGACCTCCTCCTTGGTAGGAGCCGCCTTCCCGGTCTTGAAGTCGACGACGTAGGCACGCCCCTGGGCATCCCGCTCCACACGGTCCATGGAGCCCCGGATGCGCACCTCGTAGGAACCGGCCTCAAGGGTGACGTCGAAGGCGTGCTCGGTGGCCGCCGGTGTGCGCCCGACGCGGTCCATCACGTGCCACCGCAGGAAGCGTTCCAGGGCCACACGCGCGTGCTGCTTCTCCTGCTGGGACTTCCAGGGCGCGTCGAAGGCGAGCGAGTCCCAGACGGAGTCCAGCCGCTCCATGAGGACGGCGAGATCGGCGGGGGTACGGCCGGAGGCCACCTCGTCGGCCAGGACATGGACGACGTTGCCGAAGCCCTGGGCGGCGGTGGGCAGTTCGTCCGCCTTGACCTCCCGCCCCAGGAACCACTGGAGCGCGCAGGTGTTGGCGAGCTGGTCCAGCGCGCTGCCGGAGAGCGCGACGGGCTGGTCCCTGTCGCGCAGGGGCACGGCGCTGTGCGTCGGCTCGTACAGGCCCCACCAGCGGTGCGGGTGAGCGGCGGGGACCAGCGGCTGGCCCTCCTCGTCGCTGAGGGCGGCGAGCCGGGCGAGCCGGCGGGCCGCGGCGTCGCGCAGCGCGGGCGCCGCCTGGGGGTCGACGGTCGTGGCGCGCAGCTCGGCGACGAGCGCGGCGACGGCGAGCGGACGGCGTGGCCGGCCGGAGACGTCCTTGGGGTCGGCGCCCAGTTCGGTGAGGAAGCGGGACGGCTGGTCGCCGTCGTCGGCGGGCGCCCTGACCGCCGTGACGACGAGCCGTTCGCGGGCGCGGGTCGCCGCCACGTAGAAGAGGCGGCGTTCCTCCGTGAGGAGGGCGCCGGGAGTGAGGGGTTCGGCCAGACCGTCCCGGCCGATCCTGTCCGCCTCCAGAAGAGAGCCGCGCCGGCGGAGGTCGGGCCACAGCCCCTCCTGGACCCCCGCGACGACGACGAGCCGCCATTCGAGACCCTTGGAGCGGTGCGCGGTCATAAGACGGACGGCGTCGGGCCGTACGGTCCTGCCGCCGAGCGTGTCGGCGGCGATGTCCTGCGCGTCGATCTCCTCAAGGAAGTTGAGGGCGCCGCGCCCGCCGGTGCGTTCCTCGGCCCGCGCGGCGGCGTCGAACAGGGCGCACACGGCGTCCAGGTCACGGTCCGCGTTACGGCCTGCGGCGCCGCCCCGCAGGGCGGAGCGCTCCAGCCGGGCCGGCCAGGGCGTGCCGTCCCACAGCTCCCACAGCGCCTCCTCCGCGGTGCCGCCGCCCGCCAGCAGATCACGCGCCTTGGCGAGCAGCGCGCCGAGCCGCTGCGCGCCGCGCGCGTGGGCGGGGTCGTGTGTGACGAGGCGCTGCGGTTCGGCGAGGGCGCGTGCCAGCAGCGTGTCGGAGGGCGGCGGTACCCGGTTGCCCGCGGCCCGCTCCTCGTCGCGCAGCGCCCGGCCGAGGCGGCGGAGGTCGGCGGCGTCCATACCGCCGAGGGGCGAGGTGAGCAGGGTGAGCGCGGTCTCGACGTCGAGCCAGTCGCTCTCGCCCCCGGGGAGGGCGCCGGCCGCGACGGCGCCGGCGTCCTCCGCCGGGTCCTCGCCCACGCCCCCCGACGCGGCACCGGCCCCGGCTTCACCCCGGATCTCACCCCCGGCCCCGTCCCCGGCTTCCGGCTCCGGCTCGCCGTGCGCCGGCCTCACCGCCGCCGTCGCGACCGCGCGCAGCGCCGTCAGCAGCGGGGACACCGCCGGTTCATGACGCAGCGGCACGTCGTCGCCGTCGATCTCCAGGGGAACGCCCGCCGAGGTCAGGGCCCGCCGCACGGCGGGGATGGTCCGGCCGCCGGCCCGTACCAGCACCGCCATCTCACTCCACGGCACGCCCTCTTCAAGATGCGCGCGCCGCAGGATGTCGGCGATGTTCTCCAGCTCGGTCGAGGCGGTCGGGTAGGTGTACGTCTCGACGCGGCCGCCCTCGCGGACCGCCGCCAGCTCGCGGTGCGCCCGCACCTTCCCGGCCGGGAGCCGGTTGAGCGGCATCCGGCGGGTGAGCAGCCGGGTCGCGGCGAGCAGGCCCGCCCCGGAGCGCCGGGAGGTCGTCAGGACCTCCACCGGGGCCGGACGGCCGTCGGCGCGCGGGAAGGCCTCGGGGAAGTCGAGGATGCCGTTCACGTCGGCGCCCCGGAACGCGTAGATCGACTGGTCGGGGTCGCCGAAGGCGACCAGCGTCCGGCCGTGCCCGGCGAGCGCCCTGAGCAGCCGGACCTGCGCCGGGTCGGTGTCCTGGTACTCGTCGACGAAGACCGCGTCGTACCGGTCGGCCAGCCGCTCGGCGATCTCCGGCCGTTCCGCGAGGAGCACGGCGCGGTGCACCAGTTCCGCGTAGTCCAGGACGCCCTGCATGTCCAGGACGTCGAGGTACTCGGCGAGGAAGGACGCCGCCGCCGTCCAGTCGGGGCGCCCGGTGCGCCGCGCGAAGACGGACAGGGAGTCCGGTCCGAGCCCCAGCTCCCTGCTGCGGGCGAGCACCGCTCGCACCTCGTCGGCGAACCCGCGCGTGGTGAGGCAGGCGCGCAGCTCGTCGGGCCAGCGGATGTGCGCCAGCCCTTCGCGCTCCAGGTCGAGCTGGCCGGCGAGGAGTTCCCGTACGGCGACGTCCTGCTCGGGGCCCGACAGCAGCCGCAGCGGCTCCGTGAAGAGGTCGGCCTCCTGGTGGGCGCGGATCAGGGCGTAACAGAATGAGTGGAACGTGGTCGCCTGCGGCCCCTGCGCACCGCCCAGCCGGACCGCCGTACGGTCGCGCAGTTCCACCGCCGCCTTGCGGCTGAAGGTGAGGACGAGCATCCGTTCCGGATCGAGGCCGCGCGCGACCCGCGCGGCGACACTCTCGACCAGCGTGGTCGTTTTCCCGGTACCGGGACCGGCCAGGACGAGCAGCGGTCCCCGGTCGTGGTCAACCACCGGACGTTGGGCTGCGTCCAGCACAGGGGGGTCCACCGGAGCCGGCGTCGTACGCACCAGTCGGTACGCACCGGAGGTCCGCTGCCGTACGCGACGGTGCGGGGTACGTCCGGTGAAGGAGGAGGAGCTCACGTGGATCGCCGGTCCTGGAGGGGGTGCTGGTGTTGACGGGGCCTTCTGGGGTGTCTGTGCCGCGAGCTGACGAGGCTACGCCGTGGGACGGCGTGGACGCGGGGAGTCCGCCCGATGGTCCGGCGGCCTTCACGGTCTTCACGGTCCGCACGGGCACCGTGGTCGCGGCAGTCGTCCAGGTCACCGTGTCCCGTTGTCATCCGTACGGTCCCCAGCGAACTCGCAGGACCTCCCGCGACACGGCGGAATGTCAGAAACTGTCAGATGTGAGCAGCATCGCCCGTATCAGCGCCCGTTTCCGGCGGTCGGCCGTCCCATCGCGCCCGTCTCATATCGAGACGTGGCACATGCCCCTCGGTGGCGCGCGACGCCTCCCGCAGCGGGGTGCCCTCCTCGCGGTAGTGGGCCAGGGCCCGCAACTCGTGGCCGGCCAGCAGCACACCGTCCGAGCGGACCACACGCCACCAGGGCACCGCCCCGCCGTACAGCGCCATCGCGCGGCCGACCTGGCGCGGACCGCCCTCGCCCAGCCACTCGGCCACGTCCCCGTACGCCATGACCCGGCCCGGCGGGATCAGGTCGGCGACATCGAGCACCCGCTCCGCGTACTCGGGCAGGTCTCCGGACACCTCGTCGGGCTCGTCGCTCCTCATCCGCCCCATCCTGCCGCACGGCACCGACAGCCGGCCGGACCGCTCGGCCCCGCCGGGCTCCCCGTCCCGCGCACACGGCGCGGTGTCCCTCGATGCACCCTGATACCCCCCTCCGTCACGCCGACGTGCCACCATCGTGCGGGCGGTGACTGGTGATACGAGATCAAGAAGACACGGACTCGACGAAGGAGCAGGGCGTGCAGCCTCCGACGGTGGCGGGCAGCCCTGCGGCCGAGCCACGCCCCGATCCGGCCCCCGACGACGCCGGGGCGGCCGAAGCCGCGTCCGGCACCGCCACCGGACGCGGACCCGGCACCGCGCCCGAACCGCCCGAGTCCCCCGAAGCCAGTGAGCGCCCCGGCACCGGCGCCGAGGAGGACGGGACGGGCCCCGGCACCGGCGGCGGGTCCCGCCGGGACGTCCCCCCCGGCAGCCACGCCGACCCGCTCTCCGGGGACGAACCGCTGCTCGCCGCCCGCGTGCACCGCCCGTCCGACCTGCTGCGCCTGCTCATCGGCATCCTGGCCATCGCGATCGTCCTCGGCCTCTCCGCCTTCGCCCACGGCACGACGTCCGGTCTCGAACAGGACATCAGCAAGGGCACCGGCCAGGCCCCCGACCTGCTCGTCAAGGTCGCCGGCCTGATCTCCAGCATCGCCGTGCTGCTCGTCCCGGTCGCGTTCGCGATCGAGCGGCTGATCAAACGCGACGGCCTGCGCATCGCCGACGGCGTCCTCGCCGCCGTCCTCGCCCACGGTGTGACGCTCGCGACCGATCTCTGGGTCGCCCGCGCGGCGCCCGGCTCCATCCAGGACGCGCTGACGCGCGCTCAGCCCGGCGAGGGGCTCACCGACCCCGTCCACGGCTATCTCGCGCCCGTCATCGCCTATATGACGGCCGTCGGGATGGCGCGCAGACCGCGCTGGCGCGTGGTCCTGTGGGTGGTGCTGCTGCTCGACGCGTTCGCGATGCTGGTGGCCGGCTACACCACACCGTTCTCGATCATCCTCACCGTGCTGATCGGCTGGACCGTGGCGTACGGCACGCTCTACGCGGTCGGCTCGCCCAACGTACGGCCCACCGGCCAGACCCTGATGGCGGGTCTTCGCCATGTGGGTTTCCGCCCCGTCAGCGCGATGCGCGCCGAGCCCGACGAGACCGCCGACACCGCGGAGCAGGGCGAGCGGGGCCGCCGGTATCTGGTGACGCTCGACGACGGCCCCCCGCTGGACGTCACCGTCGTCGACCGGGAACAGCAGGCACAGGGCTTCTTCTACCGGGTCTGGCGCCGTCTCACCCTGCGCACCATCAGCACCCGCCGCTCGATCCCCTCCCTGCGCCAGGCCCTGGAGCAGGAGGCGCTCCTCGCGTACGCCGCCATCGCCGCCGGCGCCAACGCGCCCAAGCTGATCGCCACTTCGGAGCTGGGCCCCGACGCCGTCATCCTCGTGTACGAGCACACGGGTGGGCGCTCCCTGGACTCGCTGCCGGACGACGAGATCACCGACGAGCTGGTGCGCGGCGCCTGGGAACAGGTCAAGGCGCTCCAGTCGCGCCGTATCGCCCACCGCAGGCTCACCGGCGACGCGCTGCTGGTCGACCGGGACGGCAGGGTGATCGTCACCGATCTGCGCGGCGGCGAGATCGCCGCGGGCGACGTCGTGCTGCGCATGGACATCGCGCAGCTGCTCACCACGGCCGGACTGCGGATCGGTGCCGAACGCGCGGTGGCCACCGCCGTGGACGTCCTCGGCCCCGACACCGTCGCCGACTGTCTGCCGCTGCTCCAGCCGATCGCGCTCAGCCGCTCCACGCGCGCGACGCTGCGCCGGCTCGCCCGTGAGCGGTCCCAGCGCGAGCGCGAGGCGGTGCTCCAGGCGTCCCTGGAGGCCAAGCGCTCCCGTACGCCGGAGGCGAAGGCACCGGTCACGGACGCCGAGCGCAAGGCGGCCCGCAAGTCGCTGCGCGCCGAGAAACAGGCCGAGAAGAGGGCGCTGGACGACGCGCAGGAGGGCGCCCGCGAGGAGGACCTGCTCTCCCAGATCCGCGCGCAGGTGCTGCTCATCAGGCCGCAGGCACCCGTCGAGCCGGTCCGTCTGGAGCGGATCCGACCGCGCACGCTGCTCAGCTTCATCGCGGGCGCGGTCGCCGCGTACTTCCTGCTGTCGAGCCTCGCCGGGATCGACTTCGGCACGGTGGTCTCGGAGGCGCACTGGGGCTGGGTCGCCGCGGCCGCCCTGTTCTCCTCGCTCAGCTACTTCGCCGCCGCGATGAGCCTGCTCGGCTTCGTGCCGGAGCGGGTGGGCTTCCTGCGTACGGTGGTCGCCCAGGTCGCGGGCTCCTTCGTCAAGATCGTCGCCCCGGCGGCGATCGGCGGTGTGGCGCTCAACACCCGTTTCCTCCAGCGCGCGGGCGTACGCCCGGGACTGGCCGTGGCCAGCGTCGGCGCCTCGCAGCTGTTCGGACTCGGGGCGCACATCCTGCTGCTGCTCCTCTTCGGCTATCTCACCGGTACGGAGAAGACCGCCTCCCTCACCCCGTCGAGGACGGTGATCGCGGGACTGCTGACGGTCGCCGTACTGGTGCTGGTCGTCACCGCGATCCCGTTCCTGCGCAAGTTCCTGGTGACGCGGCTGCGTTCGCTGTTCGCCGGGGTCGTGCCGCGCATGCTCGACGTGCTCCAGCGGCCGATGAAACTCGCCACCGGCATCGGCGGCATGCTGCTGCTGACCGGCCTGTTCGTGATGTGTCTGGACGCGTCCGTACGGGCCTTCGACAAGGGCGACCACGGACTGAGCTACGCGAGCGTCGCGGTCATCTTCCTGGCGGGCAACGCGCTCGGATCGGCCGCTCCGACACCGGGCGGCGTGGGGGCCGTCGAGACCGCGCTGACCGTGGGTCTGGTGGTGACCGGCGGGGTGCCCTCCGAGGTGGCGGTCCCCGCGGTGCTCCTGTACAGGACGCTGACGCTCTGGCTGCCGGTGCTGCCCGGGTGGATCTGCTTCAACCACCTCACCCGCAAGGGAGCCCTCTGACGGTCCCCGGACCGGGTCACCACCCGGCTGGCCCCCGGGCCGCGCGGCGCTCCCCGCCACGACGCACCATGGGGAGATGCCGATGCCCTTCTTCTCCGCCTCCACCGTTTCCGCCGGGCGTCGCCGCCCGGCGCTGACCGCCGTCACCGCCGTCACCCTCGCCACGCTGCTGGCCGCCGCCGGATGCTCGGGCTCCGACCCGGGCTCCGGCGGCGAGCAGGGCGGGCAGAACAGCCGGACCGACCAGGACGGCCAGAACAGAGCCGGCGAGAGCGCCGCCCCCGGCAAGCTGACGTCCCAGAAGCTGGACTGGAAGACGTGCCCCACCCCGTCGGCGGCCGAGGGCGGCGGCACGGCTCCGTCGCCGCTGCCCGGCGGCACCAAGTGGGAGTGCGCCACGATGACCGCCCCGCTCGACTACGCGAAGCCCGGGGGAGCCACGATCCCGCTGGCCCTGATCCGGGCGAGGACCAGCGACCCGGACAAGCGCATCGGCTCACTCGTCTTCAACTTCGGCGGGCCCGGCGGTTCGGGGGTGACCGGGCTGCCCTCCTTCGGCAAGGACTACGAGAAGCTGCGCACCCGCTACGACCTGGTCAGTTTCGACCCGCGCGGGGTCGGCCGCAGCGAGCCGGTGGAGTGCAGGGACGACAAGCAGCTCGACGCGTACTACGCCCGGGACATGACCCCGGACGACGGTGCCGAGGAGCGGGCGTACGTCGACGGACTCAAGTGGTACGCGGGCGGCTGCGAGCGCAGGTCCGGCAAGGAACTCCCGTACGTCGGCACCGTCAACGCCGCGCGCGACATGGAGCTGATGCGCCAGGTCCTCGGTGACGACAAGCTGAACTACTTCGGTATCTCCTACGGCACCGAACTGGGCGGCGTCTACGCCCACCTGTATCCGAAGTCGGTCGGCCGCACCGTCTTCGACGCCGTCGTGGACCCGACCGAGAGCTCCGAACAGGGCTCGCTCGGCCAGGCCAAGGGCTTCCAGCTCGCCCTGACCAACTTCGCCAAGGACTGTGTGAGCCGCGGCGACGCGTGCACGCTGCCGGGCAGCACCCCGCAGGAGATCGAGGACTTCGTCGTCGAGCTGCTCGACCGGCTCGACAAGAAGCCGGTCAACGGCTTCGGTGGCCGCGACCTCACCGAGACGCAGGCCACCAACGGCATTGCCCAGGCGCTGTATTCGAAGGAGTACTGGCCGCTGCTCGAACAGGGGCTGGACGAGGCCGACGGCGGCAGCGGCGCGCTCCTGCTGGTCCTGTCGGACGCGATGAACGGCCGTGACGAGAAGGGCCGGTACAGCAACATCCAGGCGGCCAACGCGGCCGTCAACTGCGTGGACTCCAAGCAGCGTTACACGCTCGCGCAGACGAAGGCCAAGCTCGCCGAGTTCCGTGAGGTGTCACCGGTCTTCGGCGACTTCCTCGGCTGGGGCCTGCTGGGCTGCTCCGAGTGGCCGGTGCCGGGTGAGTGGGACAAGCCCGACGTCAGCGCGCCGGGCGCGGCCCCGATCCTGGTCATCGGCAACACCGGTGACCCGGCGACGCCCTACGAGGGCGCGCGGGCGATGGTGAAGGCGCTCGGCAAGGGCGTCGGCGTCGAGCTGACGTACGAGGGGCAGGGGCACGGCGCGTACAACAGCGGCAGCTCGTGCGTGCAGAACACCGTCAACGGCTATCTGCTGGACGGCAAGGTGCCGAAGAACGGAACGGTCTGCAAGTGAGCCGGACGGGCCTCGCGGGCCCGTACACGCGGGAGGCCGGTCCACACGAGGTGTGGACCGGCCTCCCGCACATCGCGGTGGATCTCAGTAGACCGGCTTCTCCGGCTCGATCTGGTTGACCCAGCCGACGACCCCGCCGCCGACGTGCACGGCGTCCGCGAAGCCCGCCGACTTCAGCACCGCGAGCACCTCCGCACTGCGGACACCCGTCTTGCAGTTCAAGACGATCTTCTTGTCCTGCGGCAGGTCCTGGAGCGCGTTCCCCATCAGGAACTCGTTCTTCGGGATCAGCTTGGCGCCCGGGATGGAGACGATCTCGAACTCGTTCGGCTCCCGCACATCGATGAGTTCGATGCTCTCGCCGTCGTCGAGCCACTCCTTGAGCTGCTTGGGAGTGATCGTCGAACCGGCCGCCGCCACCTGCGCCTCCTCGGACACGACGCCGCAGAAGGCCTCGTAGTCGATGAGTTCGGTGACGGTCGGGTTCTCGCCGCAGACCGCGCAGTCGGGGTCCTTGCGGACCTTGACCTGGCGGTACTGCATCTCCAGCGCGTCGTAGATCATCAGACGCCCGAGCAGCGGCTCACCGATGCCCGCGAGGAGCTTGATCGCCTCGTTGACCTGGATGGATCCGATCGACGCGCACAGGACACCGAGGACGCCGCCCTCGGCGCAGCTCGGGACCATGCCGGGCGGCGGCGGCTCCGGGTACAGGCAGCGGTAGCAGGGACCGTGCTCGGACCAGAAGACGCTCGCCTGGCCGTCGAAACGGTAGATCGAGCCCCAGACGTACGGCTTGCCCAGCAGCACGCACGCGTCGTTGACCAGATAGCGGGTGGCGAAGTTGTCGGTGCCGTCCACGATCAGGTCGTACTGGGAGAAGATCTCCATCACGTTCTCGGACTCCAGCCGCTCCTCGTGAAGGACGACCTCCACCAGCGGGTTGATGCCGAGGACGGAGTCACGCGCGGAAGCGGCCTTGGAGCGGCCGATGTCCGCCTGGCTGTGGATGATCTGCCGCTGGAGATTCGACTCGTCGACCTCGTCGAACTCCACGATGCCGAGCGTTCCGACACCGGCCGCGGCCAGATACATCAGCGCGGGCGAGCCGAGCCCGCCCGCGCCGACGACGAGCACCTTCGCGTTCTTCAGCCGCTTCTGCCCGTCCATCCCGACGTCCGGGATGATCAGGTGACGGGAGTACCTGCGGACCTCGTCGACGGTGAGCTCGGCAGCGGGCTCGACCAGGGGTGGCAGCGACACAGGGACCTCAACAGGGGATTGGTCGGTTGGTCAGTACGTTTGTTCCTTCAGTAACACTGCCACGCGCCTTCTCATTCCGAGACACCTGGTCCGATCTGCGAGACGATTTCGTCCCAGTAGCCGGGCAGGGCCGCGAATGGACTACTTTGTCCCGTTCTGTCGTCGTGGTCGGTCCGGTCGGTGAAGAAGATCGTGCCCGCGCCCTGCCAGCGCGCGATCCTCATCGCCTCGTCGAGATGGCTGCGCGGCACCCCGTGGACGAGGTGCGCGAAGCGCTCGGGCGGGTGGTCGGCCGTCCAGTCGGCCGCCTGTGACCAGCGGTAGTCGGTCCACGGCCCGCGGAAGGTGACCAACTGGTCGGCGATTCCCGCGTATCCGGGGTGCGGATGCGTGCCGTGACCGAGGACCAGATGCCCGCGGTGGGCGACCGTGTCGAGCGTCGCCGCCGTACGCCTGACGTCGGGGAGGTACAGGGCCCCCGCCGGACACCGGTCGAGGTAGAAGCCGTCGACGCGGTACCAGTCGTGGAAATCGTGCGCGTCGGAGACGATCTCGCCGAAGCTCCGTGCGCCGTGGGCGAGATCGAGATGCCCGAGCACCCGCACGCCCGCGTTCCTGAGCCGGCCCGCGGCCTCCAGACAGTGCGGGTCCGGCATGGTGCCGGGCCCGTTGGCGACGTTGAGCACGGCCCAGTGCAACGGCGTGCCGGGGCGCGTGAGTTCGGCCCATTCGACCGGGGCGAGCAGCGGGTGCGCGTAACCGGGGACGCCGAAGCCCAGCCCGGCGGCCCCGGTGGCCGGCCGGCTGCCTCCGGCGGTCGTCACATGCGACATGCCGCCTCCATCCAGATGTCGGCGAGCGACTCCTCCAGATTGATGCGGGGCCGCCAGCCGAGCCGGTCGCGTGCGGTGCGCACATCGGCCTGCTGCCAGCCGCCGCAGCCGTCGGGGTACGGGAACGGGCCGGCGCCCAGCTGCTCCGCCGGGTGCTCGCCGCGCGGCGGGCCGAGGGTGGCGTGCGGGGGGCGCGGGGGGCCGGGGGGCGCGTCGAGTTCGTGCAGGGCGCCGCCGTATCCGGCGACCCTGGCGAGGACGGCGGCGGCGTCCCTGAGCCGCACCGCCCGCCCCGTCCCGATGTTGACGATGCCCTGTGCCGCCGAGAGCGAGGCGGCGTGCACGGCACGGGCCACGTCCCTTACGTCGACGAAGTCGCGCTGCACGCCGAGGCCGCCGAGCTTCAGCTCGCCGTCGCCGGACTGCATGGCGCGCCGCATGGTCTCGGCGAGCCTGCCGAGCGGGGAACCCGCGGGCGTGCCGGGGCCGACGGGCGAGAAGACCCGCAGGACGACGGCGTCGAGCCCGGCGCCGAGCACCAGCTCACTGGCGGCCAGCTTGCTCACGCCGTACGGGCCGCCGGGCCGCGGCACGGCGTCCTCGGCGGTGGACGAGCCGGGCTGCGAGGGCCCGTACTCGGAGGAGCAGCCGAGCTGGACCAGCCGGGCGCCGCAGCCGCTGCGGCGCAGCGCCTCGCAGACGGTGGCGACGGCGACGGTGTTGTGCCGGGTCAGGTCGCGGGCGCCGCCCCGGGTGGCGCCGGCGCAGTTGATGACGACTCCGGGGTGGACGGCGTCCAGGAAGCGGGTGAGGGCTCCGGGACTGCCGTTGGCGAGGTCGAACCGTACGTCGGCGTCGTCGCCTCGGCCGAGTGCGGTCAGATGGACGGCGGGATCCGCGAGCAGCCGGTCGGCGACGAAGCGCCCGAGGAAACCGTTGGCACCGAGCAGGAGGACCCTCATCGCGCGGCCCCTTGGTTCCGACGTGTCGGTGCTGGGGGTTGACGGGTCATGTTCTGTCTTCTCCTTAGAGGGTGTTGCGGTGTGCTTCGGGTTGCGCCCGCGGCGTCGGCTCCGCGGGAGGTCTGTGGGTCCGGGGGCGGCCCGGAGGGGCGTGCGCCGGAGGTCGGTGGTCCGCCCGTCAGGTGTGGGCCGAGGCCCGGGACAGGACGACGGTGGCGTGGGTCAGGAGGCCGAGCGCGGCGGCGCCGCAGGCGGCGGCCGGTACGGCGCCGGCTCCCGCGGCGTCGACGAGGGCACGGACGGGGGCGGAGACGGGTTCGAGACCGGGGACTCGGCCCGCCGTCGCGAGGACGAGGGCCAGCGCCTCGGCGGCGCAGGCGGTGCCGAGGCCCGCCGCCGCGGCCTTCGGGAAGCCGTGGACGGTGAGCAGCCGGGCGAGGAAGAGCAGTCCGCCCAGCGCGACGGTCGCGGCGGGATGGCCGGCGCTCGCGCCCCGGCCGCCGACGGCGAGTTCGGCGAGGACGGCCAGGGCCGTCAGTGCGAGGAGGTACAGCGCGAGCAGGCCGAGCAGCGGTGGCCGGGTCCGGGAGGCGAACTCGGCCAGTCCCCGGCTGTCGGCGAGAGCCCTGCGTGCCTGTACGGAGAGCAGATGGGCGCACCAGGCAGCGGGGGCCACGGCGAACGCCAGGGCCAGGAGCGGCGCCGCGGCGTCGGTGAGGGGCGATGTCCCGTGCGGGCCGCCGCCGGAGGGGCGCAGCAGCCCGTCCCCGTACAGCAGACAGGCCAGCAGCCCGCACACCCACAGTCGGGAGAGGCGCGCGGTGCGGTCTTCGACCCGCAGCGGGCCGCTCCGGAGGGCGACGGTGAGCGCGGCGGCGAGGGCGACGGCCCCCGCCACTCCTGTCGCTGCTCGCGCTCCCCCGCCGGCGCCGCCCCCGGCGTGGTGCAGGGCGGTGACGGCGACGGCGCACACGGCGCCCGGGAGCAGGGTGCGCAGCGCCCACCCGGCGCGCGGTTCGCCGGAACGCGCCGGAGACGGCGCGCAGTCGTCGGTTTCGGCGGCGCGGGGCACGCGCGCGTACAGCTCCTCGGCGAGGGAGAAGACGTCCCGGTGCCGGAAGCGCGCGGCGGCCCGGTCGGTGACGCCGTGCGCCTCCAGACCGGCGGCGATCTCCAGCGGGTCGACGGCGCGCTCGCAGAGTTGGCGGTGGCTGTGCATCAGCGTCCTGACGGGGTCGGCCGGTCCCCTTCGCCCGGCCGGCCGGGCCGTCCCCGCGGCTGCGGTGCTCGTCTCAGACATCGCTCTCCCCCCGGGCCTGTCCGGCGCCCGCGCCGACCGCCTCCGCGGGACGCGACGGGGGCCGTGCGCTCGGGGAGGCGGGCGCGGGCCCGGTCGTGGCGCCGGGCCGCGGGGGCAGCGGCATCGACACCGGAGGCACCATCGGTACGGGGGGCGGCAGCGGTACGGTCCTGGCCCGCCCCGCGGTCCAGTGGCCGGGTACGTACGCCTCCGCCGGGTTGGCGAACGGCAGCGGCCCGCCGTGCGCGTCCAGGCCCTCGGCCGGGCGGCGGACCGGTGTGTGCGAGATCAGCTCCAGGTAGATGGCGCGGAACGCCGCCAGGTTCTGTTCGACGGTGAAGAGTTCGAGGGCGCGGGCCCGCGCGGCGGCGCCCAGCCGTGCGCGCCGCTCCGGGTCGCGCAGCAGCGCGAGACAGGCGTCGGCGAGCGCCCGCGGATTGCGCGGGGGCACCACGAGCCCGGTGCCTCCGATGACCTCGACGACCGCGCCGACGTCGGTGGAGACCGTCGCGCGCCCGCAGAACATCGCCTCGACGAGGCTGACCGGGAAGCCCTCGACGATGCTGGACAGGACGACCACCGCGCCCGCCGTGTACGCGTCCACCAGCTCCGGCGCGCCGGGCCCGCCCGCCTCCTCGAAGGAGACGCAGTTGTCCCCCACGGCGTGCGCGTCGGTGGCCTCGTCGGGGAACAGCTGGGCGGCCAGCGCGCGGCAGTGGGCGAGATACGCCGTCGCCTCCGCGCCCCGCCCGGCGGCGCCGATGATCCTCAGCCGGGCGCCGGGCTCCTCCTTGCGGATGTCGGCGAAGGCGTGCAGCAGGGAGATGAGGTCCTTGGCGGGCTCGATCCGGCCGACCCAGACCAGCGTGTCGGGATCGCCGACGTCACCGCCCGCCCCGGGGCCGCCGTTCCCTTCGCGTTCGCCCACCGCCGCGAAGCGCGCCGTCTCCATGCCGGGGTAGACGGTGCGCAGTTTGGCGCGGTCGGCCCCGCAGCGCTCCTGCCAGCGCCGGGCGTGGGTGTTGCCGGGCGTGATGACGGCGGCCTGGCCGTAGATCTCGGCGGCGAGCCGGCTCCGGAAGGCCGCGAGCAGGGCGCGTACCGGCGCGCGCGGGGGCGCGTCGCCGCCGGGTCCGGCGGCCAGGTAGTGGGCGCGGAGTTGGACGCCGTACTCGGTGACCAGCAGCGGCACACCGAAGAAGCGTTTGGCCACAAGCCCCGGCAGGGCGGCGGAGCCGCCCGTCGTCGCGTGACAGAGGTCGACACCGCCGAGGCCGTCGTCGTCGTACCAGTCCAGGGAGAGGGGGCGCAGGGCACGTTCCAACTGGTCGGCGAGGACCAGGTAGTCGGGGACGGTGGCGCCGCGCACGCTCCGGCGTGCGCCGGGTGCGTGGCAAGCGGCCTCCAGGACTCGTACGGCGGCTTCCGAGCGCAGGGCTCTCGCGAGCCCGCCGCGCTCGTGCGCCAGTTCGGCGAGCCCGTAGAGCCCATCGGCGAAGACATTCGCGCGGTGCGCGTCGTCGCCGCCCGCGCTCTCCGCGGCTGCCCCGTCGGGGGCGCAGACGGCGGTGATCAGATCCCCGAAGTGCCCTACGAAGCGCCGTCGTTCACGCCGGCCGTACGCCCTTCCGTCACGCCGCGCGGACCAGGGCGCCGCCGTACGCACCCGCCGTACGGAGGGCGGCAGCTGGATCCAGCCGGACTCCTCCTGATGGGCGCTGCGACTGAGCGCGTGGATGTCGAACTCGTGCTGCGTGAGCCCGCGCACGAGCCGGTCGCACCACAGTCTGGACTCACCCGTCGCATACGGGTAGCCACCGTCCGTGAGCAGTCCGATCCGCACGAGCACACCCCGTTCCGCCTTGTGGGAAGCCGCCGGTGGACCGGCGACTCACAGCGGGACGACCGTAAGCGGACATGACGG
Source organism: Streptomyces sp. NPDC104581 (assembly GCF_055583685.1). Lineage (NCBI taxonomy): Bacteria > Bacillati > Actinomycetota > Actinomycetes > Kitasatosporales > Streptomycetaceae > Streptomyces > Streptomyces sp. NPDC104581. Next base: position 44,124 of record NZ_JBVJNN010000015.1, on the reverse strand, counting down.
TGGAACGACGGACGGTTGTCCGTCGCACCACCGGAAGGGGTGAATGCACGTGACTTTCCCACCGCGGTGGCGTTCCGTGGCGGTAAGAGACCCTTTCGGTCACGCTGTGTGAAATTGTGCCCGATGCCTCAACTACCCGGGAACACCCAGGGGTTGGGCTTGCACTTCACGCCGTCGAGATCGAGCGTCTTGGTCTGCTGCTGCATCACGGGGGCGAGCGAGCCCGGCGTCCGGCAGCTCACGTGGTCGTGCCCGAGCCGGTGCCCGACCTCGTGGTTGATCAGCATCTGCCGGTAGGCGAGCATCGCCTTGGCGCCGTACGTCTTGGCCCCCCGCGCCCAGCGGTACGCGTTGATCATGACGCGGTCGGTCGCGGCGGAGTCGCAGGACACGTTGTCGACGGTGGTGTCCAGTCCGGACTTGGCGCACCAATCCGCCGTGGTCCCGGGACTCGCGAGGGTTATCACGAAGTCGGGCGAGCCACCGGCGATCCGCTCGAAGGTCATGGCCCCGTCGTGGGCCCAGCTCCGGTCGTCGTTCAGGGTCTTGTGCACGGCGTCGGCGAACAGGTCCCGGTCGAGGCCGAGCCCCTTCTCCACATCGATCCGGTAGCGGATCTTGCGGCCCTCGCCCGGCGCCCTGTCCAGTCCGGGCACCGCCTCGAACTCGCCCGAGCCCTTCAGATCGGCGGCCAGCGGGAACTGCCTGGCCATCAACTGACTGTAGGTGGGCGGCAGCGCGGGAGCGTCGGCGGCGGGATCCTTCGGCGTCGGCCTGCCGTCCGAGCGCGAGGCGGCGCCCTCGCCGTCACGGGCGAACCCGTCGGAGGGCTGCGCGCCGGCCCGCTGTTCGCCGCCGTCGGTGACCTGACCGGCCACCACCACGACGAGCACCGTGGTCACAGCCGCCGCGGCGATGCCGGTGAAGGTGCGGCCCATGGCGCCCCTGGGGGGCCGCTCCCCGCCGGCGTCCGGGGCGGCCCCGCGGTCGTCGTCCCGGTCGGAGCCGCGGCCCGAGCCGTCGCGGGAGACGGCGCGGGGCCGGCTGTTCTCGTCGTCCCAGTCCGTGCCGGGGGCGTACGGATCGGGCCGCCACCGCGCGGAGTCGACGTCCCCGCCGCCGGTGCCGGACCCGTACGGAGAGGCCGGCGCGTCGAAGGCCTCGATGAACTCACGGCGCGGTCCCGGCACTTGGCGCTGCCCGGTCGGCGCCGGGCGCGGCTGCCCGCCCTGCGGCTGCCGCGGGTCCCGGGGCCCTGGCGCTCCACCGCCCTGCCGGTCCTGGTGGCGCTGCCGGCCCCAGCCGCCGCCCGGCTCCCGGTGCTCGGGATGCCCCCCGCGCACCTGGGGCACGCCGTGCGCGGGGGTGCCGTACGCGGCGGGGTCGGCATGGTCCCGCCCACCGGGAGCGGGCGTGGCGGGCGCGGCGGGTTGACCGGCGGGTCGGCCGCTTCCGCCGGAAGCGCGCTTCCTGGCGTCGGATCCCTGGGGTGCGGGGCCTTTACGGCTGTGTCGTCCCACGCCCAGGATCAGCTCCCGCCACTGTCGTTGTCGCTGTCGTCGCCGGTTCCGGCGCCGTCGTTCCCGGCCGCGACCGCGCCGGCTCTACCGTAACTACGGTCGGCGCGGTCGTTCGTCTCACCCCGTGTCCCGCCCGTCGCCCCGCCGGACTCCCGGATGAGAGCGCGCGTGGCCCCGGCGACCACCTCGGGGTACTCCATCATGGCAACATGCCCGGCGTCCGGAAGCGTCAGGAGCCGCGAATCCCGGAACGCGAAGGACGCCTTTCGCGCCATGCGGTACGAGACGAGCTGGTCCCGCCCTCCGTAGACGAGGAGCGTCGGCGCGAGGACCCGCTCGGCCTGCCGCCACAGCCCCTGCTGGCCGCCCAGGGTGTACGCGTCGACGATGCCCCGCGCGGAGCGGGTCATCGCCTCCCAGAAGTGCGGAAGACGCTGCCGCCGCTCCATCTCCTCCACGGCGTGCCGCAGCCCTTCCTCGGAGACCCGCCCGGGGTCTCCGTAACAGAGGGCCATCACTCCGCGTGTGCGCTGCTCGGCCGTCCACTCGCGGGTCATCCGTCCGAACAGCGCGGCGACACCCGGCACGGCCAGCAGGGCGGTCGGCAGGGCGTTGCGCTGCACGCGGATCTCGGGAAGCGCGGGCGAGACGAGGGTGAGGGTGCGCACCAGGTCGGGGCGGGCGGCGGCGACCCGGGTCGCGACCGCGCCGCCCAGCGAGTTGCCGAGCAGGTGCACCGGGCCGTGCCCGCTCGCGTCGAGGAGCCGGATCACGGCCCGCGCGTGGGCGGTGACCGAGTAGTTGCGGTCCTCCGGCGGCGGGGAGTCCCCGAAGCCGGGCAGGTCGACCGCCTCGCCGTCGACCACGTCGGCCAGCAGCGGCATCAGGTCGGACCAGTTCTGCGAGGAGCCGCCGAGGCCGTGCACGTACAGGGCGCGCGGCAGTCCGGCACGCGTCGGGGGCCGTGAGCGCACGTTCAGGGTCAGCCCCGGCAGGGCCACCGTACGCAGTCGCTCTCCCTCGGCGACCCGGACGGCGCTCACCCGCGGGACGGCGGCGGCGAGGGTTTCCGGCAGCTCGGTCGAAGACATGCGGGCAATGTTACGAGACGATCACGCATCGATTCGCGTGTTCGGCGTCACAGGAGGCGTAGCGTCCCGGGTCCGCAGCTCCTACCCTCGTAAGGAGGCGTCGCCATTCGCCCCATTTCGCGAATGGAGGGCGGAAGACGACCGGAGAAGGAAAGGGCGCCCCATGCCGGCGGACCCGAACGACCCGGACACATTCCCGGACGGCACCGACGAGGAGGAACGGCCCGGCGGGAGGGATTCCGGCGGACCCGGAGAAATCGACGCGGAGACCCCGGAGGCCGACGCCGCCGAGCAGCACAGGGACGTCCGGCCGGAGGGCGACGATCCGCCCGCCCGCATCGATACGACCGAGGCCGACGAGGCGGACGCCGCCGAGCAGGCGCGTATCGTCTCCCTCGACGAGGACGACTACCGCTGAGCGAGTGCCCGGGACCGGGTCCGCCTTTTGTCAGCATTGGATACATTTCTCCGCCGCCGCTTACGGGGCCGGACGGATATCCGGCTCACCGATCGTCCGGTCCGTGAAATTCTGCGACCTGACCACGCACAGCCGGGATAGCCAAAAGTACGATGGCAAGGCGGCGCACAGCGCGCACGGAACGATTCTGGGAGGCGGCGTGACAGCCATAGAGCAGACCGAGGCGGCGCGCCCGCGAGGCACGCGCCTGCCCCGCCGCGCTCGACGCAATCAGCTTCTGGGCGCGGCTCAGGAAGTCTTCGTCGCACAGGGTTACCACGCCGCGGCGATGGACGACATCGCGGAGCGGGCCGGAGTCAGCAAGCCCGTCCTCTACCAGCACTTCCCCGGGAAGCTGGACCTCTACCTAGCGCTCCTGGACCAACACTGCGAGGCCCTGCTGCACGCGGTGCGCACGGCCCTGGCGTCGACGACCGACAACAAGCTCCGGGTCGCGGCCACGATGGACGCGTACTTCGCCTACGTCGAGGACGAGGGCGGCGCGTTCCGGCTGGTCTTCGAGTCCGACCTGACGAACGAGCCAGCCGTGCGCGAGCGCGTCGACCGGGTCGCGCTCCAGTGCGCGGAGGCGATCTCCGACGTGATCGCCTCGGACACGGGCCTCTCCAAGGAGGAGTCCATGATGCTGGCCGTCGGGCTCGGCGGTGTCTCCCAGGTGGTGGCCCGCTACTGGCTCTCCAGTGAGTCGGTCATCCCCCGCGAGAAGGCCGTGGAGCTCCTCACCTCGCTGGCATGGCGCGGCATCGCCGGCTTCCCGCTGCACGGCAGCGAGCAGCACCCGGGCGCCTGACCCGGTCCGTGTTCGCTGCGGGCGTGCCCCGCCACCGTCCTGAGCCTCGTCCCGCCGGGCTAATGTGTGCTGCGTACCGCGCGGTTGACCGCGCAAACGCACCGACCGTTCGGAGGGACATAGCGGTGGAGGTCAAGATCGGCGTGCAGCACACGCCCCGCGAGATCGTTCTGGAGAGCGGGCAGTCCGTCGAAGAGGTCGAGAGCGCCGTCGGCGACGCACTCGCCGGCAAGGCGAAGCTGCTCAGCCTCACGGACGAGAAGGGGCGGAAGGTGCTCGTACCGGCCGAACGCATCGCGTACGTGGAGATCGGCGAGCCGACGACACGGCGAGTGGGCTTCGGCACTCTCTAGGCGGCCCGGTCCGGGACGGCCGGACAGCACCACGGCGACACGAGGAGTGGGGGGGGGGGGGGGGGGGGGGGGGGGGACCTTTTTTTCTTTTTTTTTTGCTGTGGGGTTGGGGTGGTGTCTGAGGGGTTGATGGAGGGCGGACAAAACACACCACAGCAAGCTTATGG
>NZ_JBVJNN010000015.1:7181-39715 GCF_055583685.1 Streptomyces sp. NPDC104581 | reverse complement strand
CGGGAAGTCGGCGTGGGGTTGGGTTCCGTTGTTTTCCCTCCGCGCTTTCACCTCCCCACAAACCCCAAAACAACCACACAACAACAAGAACCCCCCCCCCCCCCCCCCCCCCCCCCCCCACTCCTTCGTCGTCTCTTCGGATCGCGGAGGGTTGTGCCGCGTGCACCGCGGGTAGACCGGGCTACGACCGAATCGCCCGGCGCACTCCGTGAGGTGAACAGCAGTGGTCTTGGAAGCTCTCGGTGCGATCCTGCTCGGACTCGGCGCCTCGTGGGCCGCCCTCCAGCGACTTCCCCACCGGCTCCCCTCCCGCCGCCCCGTGCTCGCCGCGGGATCCCTGGGCTCGCTGTTCGGCGCGGTGCTCACACACGCGGCGCTCGGCCCCGGTCACGCGGTCGCGACGCTGATCGGCGCGGTGGCCGTCGGGGCGGTCCTGCTCTCCCTGCTGCTCCGCCCGGCGGGCCACGGTCTGCGCCGGCCGATGCCCTCCTGACGCCCCCGGCCGCGGGTCGGCCGCCGCGAGGGGGAAGGCTCAGGCCGCCAGTCCCAGCGCCGCCATCCGCTTGGTGTGCGCCTCGGTGATCCGCGAGAACATCCGGCCGACCTCGGCCAGGTCGAACCCGTCCGCCACCCCGCCCACCAGCATCGTCGAGAGCGCGTCGCGGTCGGCCACCACACGCTGGGCCTGCGACAGCGCCTCGCCCATCAGCCGCCGCGCCCAGAGCGCGAGGCGCCCGCCGACCCTCGGGTCGGCCTCGATCGCGGCGCGGACCTTCTCGACCGCGAAATTGCCGTGCCCCGTGTCGTCGAGCACGGCGAGCACCAGATCGCGGGTGTCGGAGTCCAGCCGGGCGGCCACCTCGCGGTAGAAGTCACTGGCGATCGAGTCGCCCACATACGCCTTGACCAGGCCCTCCAGCCAGTCCGACGGCGCGGTCTGGCGGTGGAACTCGTCCAGCGCGGCGGCGAAGGGGTCCATGGCGCCGGTGGGGTCGGCGTCGATTTCGCCGAGGCGGTCGCGCAGCCTCTCGAAATGGTGGAATTCGGCGGAGGCCATCTTCGCGAGTTCCGCCTTGTCGTCCAGGCTGGGCGCGAGTTTGGCGTCCTCGGCGAGCCGCTCGAAAGCCGCCAGTTCGCCGTAGGCGAGCGCTCCCAGCAGATCCACGACCGCGGCCCGGTACTTCGGATCGGCGGAGGCCGCCGCCCAGTCCTGGGCGGCGATCCCGGTGAGTTCCGAGGGCGCGGAACCGGGTGTGGAATCAGGGGCAGTGGCGTTGTCAGACGTCTCCATGGAGCGCACAATAGCCCGCTCCGCCCACGGCGTAAGGGCCTGGTCAGAGACTGCTCTCATACCGTTCCGACGAATTCGTCCAACACACATGCGCGATTCCGGGGTACAGTGGTAATGCGCCTGCCGAGTATTCGGTGGGCCATCGCAGTGTTTGACCGGGAGAGCTGTCCCGGACAGGCCCCATAGAGGATGCCCGGTCGGTGGCCCGATCGGCTCCGACCCCGACCGCCCTCCGCGCGGACCGTGCGCACAGCTGCGTACGACCGCAGATGAGGGGCCCCCTCAGCGGCACGAGCGCTCGAGCGACGGCAGTGGTCCCGCGCCATCCGGCCAATCCACGGCCGGCCGAGTACCCAGGTGCGGTACGACCCCCAGCGTTCGCCTCGTGTTGCGTCTCACAGAAGAGGCAGCACCCTGACTACGACTTTCCGAGACCTCGGAATCCTCCCCGAGACAGCCGAAGCGCTTGAAGCCGTCGGCATCGTGTCTCCGTTCCCCATCCAAGAGATGACCCTCCCGGTCGCGCTGTCCGGCAAGGACGTGATCGGCCAGGCCAAGACCGGCACCGGCAAGACGCTGGGCTTCGGCCTGCCGCTCCTGGAGCGCGTCACCGTCCCCGCCGACATCGAGGCGGGCCGGGCCGTCCCCGAGCTGCTCACCAACGCCCCGCAGGCCCTCGTGGTCGTCCCCACCCGCGAGCTGTGCCAGCAGGTCACCAACGACCTCCAGACCGCCGGCAAGGTGCGCAACGTGCGCGTGCTGGCGATCTACGGCGGCCGGGCCTACGAGCCGCAGGTCGAGGCCCTGAAGAAGGGCGTCGACGTCGTCGTCGGCACCCCCGGCCGGCTCCTCGACCTGGCGGGCCAGCGCAAGCTCGACCTGTCGCACGTGCGCGGACTCGTCCTCGACGAGGCCGACGAGATGCTCGACCTGGGCTTCCTGCCCGACGTCGAGCGGATCATCCAGCTGCTGCCGGCGAAGCGCCAGACGATGCTGTTCTCGGCCACCATGCCGGGCGCGGTCATCGGTCTCGCCCGCCGCTACATGTCGCAGCCGACGCACATCAGCGCCACGTCCCCCGACGACGCGGGCGCGACGGTCGCCAACACCACCCAGCGCGTCTACCGCGCCCACTCCATGGACAAGCCGGAGATGGTCGCGCGCATCCTCCAGGCCGAGGGCCGCGGGCTCGCGATGATCTTCTGCCGTACCAAGCGCACGGCGGCCGACATCGCCGACCAGCTCGCCCAGCGCGGCTTCGCCTCGGGCGCCGTCCACGGCGACCTGGGCCAGGGGGCGCGTGAGCAGGCGCTGCGCGCGTTCCGCAACGGCAAGGTGGACGTGCTCGTCTGCACCGATGTCGCCGCCCGCGGTATCGACGTCGAGGGCGTGACGCACGTCATCAACTACCAGTCGCCCGAGGAGGAGAAGACCTACCTCCACCGCATCGGCCGCACCGGCCGCGCGGGCGCGTCCGGTATCGCCGTGACGCTGGTCGACTGGGACGACATCCCGCGCTGGCAGCTGATCAACAAGGCGCTGGACCTGGGCTTCCCGGACCCGCCGGAGACGTACTCGACGTCGCCGCACCTCTTCGAGGAGCTCAGCATCCCCGCGGGGACGAAGGGCATCCTGCCGCGTACGGACCGGACGCGTGCCGGTCTGTCGGCGGAGCGGGTCGAGGACCTCGGTGAGACGGGCGGCCGCGGCCGCAAGTCCGCGGGCCCGTCGGCGCGGTCGTCCGCCTCCGTGAAGGAGGAGCGTCCGGCACGCACGCGTACACCGCGCCAGCGCCGCCGCACGCGCGGCGGGACCCCGCTGGAGGCCGTCGAGGCACAGCCGGTGACGGCCGACGCTCCGGCGGCGACCGCGTCGCTCGACACCGCCGAGGGCGCGGACGCCACGGAGCCGCGTGCCCCGCGCCGTCGCCGGCGTACGCGCGTGAGCGTGCCCGCCGAGGCGGCCGAGGCGGTCGCGTCGACCGTGGCGCGGCCCGCGGCCGACGTGTTCGTCGAGCCGGTCGCCGAGCCGAAGGCCGACGCCGACGCCGAGGTGGCCACCAAGCCGCGCCGTCGTCGTACGCGCGCCTCCAAGCCCGCGGTCGAGGCCGCGAGCACCGTCGAGACCCCGGCTCCCGCCGTGGTCGCCGACGGCGACACCGGAACGAAGGCCGAGACCAGGCCCCGGCGCCGTACGCGCGCCAAGGCCCCGGTCGAGGCGGTCTCGGCGAAGGCCGCCGCGACGGAGGCCGACGCCCCCGCCGCCGAGGCCAAGCCGCGCCGCCGCCGTACGCGTGCGGCGGTCGCCCAGCCCGAGAGCTGACACGGCGCATCCGATGGCCCGGTCCCCCGCGAGGGGCGCCGGGCCATCGGCGTACGCGCGCCGCCGCGGGCGGATGCCCCCGGTGCCCCGGCCGGGTGAGGCGGCGGTGGGCAAGGGGTTCTACCCTCGTCGCATGAGCCGGCCGCCGACGTTCACTCCCCCGCCCTGCGCCCGCGCGCTCCAGTTGCCGACCGGGCGCGGGCCCTTCGCCGTGCTCGACGCGCGCCCCGAGGGGGCGCCACGGGGCACCGCGCTCCTGCTGCCCGGGTACACCGGCAGCAAGGAGGACTTCATCGCGATGCTGGCACCGCTCACCGAGTCCGGTTACCGCGTCCTCGCCGTGGACGGCCGGGGGCAGTACGAGTCCGACGGCCCCGACTCCCAAGAGGCTTACGCCCAGAAGGAGTTGGCCGCCGATGTGCTGGCGCAGGCGGCGGCGGCAGGCGCCCCGGTCCATCTCGTGGGGCACTCGCTCGGGGGGCAGATCGCCCGCGCCGCCGTCCTGGCGGACCCGCGGCCGTTCCTGACGCTCACGCTGATCTCGTCGGGCCCCGCCCGCATCGCGCCCTCCCAGGAGGAGCGCGTACGGCTGCTGAGCGAGGCCCTGGAGCTCACCGGCATGGACATGGAGCAGGTCTGGGCGGGCATCCGGGCGATGGACCCGCCGGAGGAGACCGATGTCGACGGCGCGGATCTGCGCCGTCGCTGGCTCGCCCACAACCCCGCCCAACTACTGGCCACGGGGCGGCAGTTGACGATGGAGCCGGACCGGGTGGCCGAGCTGGCGGCGGTACGGGGCCTGCCCTTCCATGTGATGTCCGGCGAGCGGGACGACACCTGGCCGGTGCCGTTGCTCGACGACATGGCGCGGCGGCTGGGCGCGCGCAGGACCGTGATCGAGGGCGCCGAACACTCGCCCAACACCGACCAGCCGCTGCGTACGGCCGCCGCGCTGGGCGCGTTCTGGGACGAGGAAGGCCGGCCCCGGGGGTGAGGGGCTCGACGGCCTCACCCGCTCAGAACTGCGCCTGGAGGTGCTGCCAGAAGCCGTCGCGCAGCGCCCGCCGCAGCACCGCGTGCCCCCGCAGCGACCGCTGGAGCAGCTTCTCCGCCTCGATCAGCAGGTCCTGGTCCACCGGGCCCGGCAGATACGGATGACCCGGCAGCAGCTCGGCCATCGCCACCCGTCCCCGGCCCACCAGCCAGGTCGCCGCGATCTGCGCGCCGATGAAGCGCACCTGTTCGCGCGAGGGCGGCGGATCGCCCTCGTTCTCGTACGTGGTGACCGGCCGCCGCGTCACGTAGGGCTGCCAGAAGTCGAGGTCGAAGGTGCGCTGGCTGTCGACCTCCCACAGAAGCGGCTCGGCCTGGTTGCGCCCGTCGGCGGCCTCGATGCCCCAGAGGTGCACGCGCGCGCCGTACCCCTGCGCGGCCTCGACGGCGGACACCAGGTCCTCGTCACCGCCCACGAGGGCGGCGTCGCTGATCGCCCGGTGTCTGGCGAGCGATTCGAGATCCGTGCGGATCAGCGAGTCGACGCCCTTCTGCTGGTTGTTGGCGTTGAGGTTGCCGAGGCGGACCTTGACGTCGGGCAGTTCGGCGATGGACTGCTGCTCGGGGGTGTGGATACGGCGCCGCGCGCCGTCGTACCAGTAGACACGCAGCAGTCTGCTGTCCGCGAAGATCGTGCGTGCCTTGTCGATGAACGCCTCGATGAGCCCCTCGGCGTCGAGGTCGAAGGCCCGGCGGTCCTCGGTTCCCGCGACCAGTAATCCCGCCGCAGCGTAGACGTAACCCGCGTCGACGAAGATGGCGTGGGTGGACGGGGTCTTCGCGACCTCGGCCAGCATCCGCTGGAGCAGTTCGTTGGTGCGCTCCAGCCGGGCGCCGACCTCGGCGATCTCGGGGTTGATCTCTGCCTCGCTCATACGGGGCCTATTGTCCGTGGGCACGGCTGTACCCGCCAGTAGTTAGTCGACCGAAGATTTTCCTTAGTGTAGGGAATGTTTGCAGAGGGCAAGACGTTGTGGCCTTATGTAATCGATGATGGGCTTTCCGTCACACACAGTTCTCCTACGGAGGATCAGACGAAGGGAGAAGCGGTATGCGCTTCGAGATCATGCGACTGAACGATGCTGACGGCACCGCCGTGGACAGCACCGTCGTGGACGCCGCCTCCGTCAATCAGATCGTGCAGCAGGCCGCCTCAACAGGGCAGCGCCTCTATATCCGCCCGGCCGTCACCACGGCCTCGTGATACCCCGGATTCCCCGGATCCACTGACCGGCTCGAGCCGGAGCGGCCCCCGTACGGACGATCCGTACGGGGGCCGCTCGGCTTCCGGACGCCGAAGCGCCTCGTCAGGCTCCCTGGACGACCTGGGTGATGCCGTTGATGATCTGCTGCACGGCGATGGCGGAGAGCATCATTCCGGCGAGCCGTGTCACCAGCACGACCCCGCCGTCCTTGATCAGCCGGATGATCACCAGCGAGTAGCGCATCGTCAGCCAGAGCACGGCGTGCATCGCCACGATCGCCGCCCACACCGACACCTGCGCCGCGGCGCCGTCCGCGTGCTGGACGGCGAGGATCACGGAGACGATCGCGCCGGGGCCCGCCAGGAGCGGCATCCCGAGCGGTACGAGGGCGACGTTCACGTCCTTCGTCTGCTTGGGCTCGTCGGTCTTGCCGGTGAGCAGATCGAGCGCGATGAGCAGCAGGAGCAGCCCGCCCGCGATCATCAGCGCGGGGACGGAGACGTGCAGATAGTCGAGGATCTGCTGGCCGAGGATGCCGAAGACGGTGATGACGCCGAAGGCGACGGCCACCGCCTGCCAGGCCATCCGGCGCTGGACCTTGGCGGGGCGCCCGGAGGTGAGGGCGAGGAAGATCGGCGTGATCCCGGGCGGGTCCATGATCACGAAGAGGGTCAGGAAGAGGGAGCCGAAGACGGCGGCGTCGAACACGGTGTGTGGCCTTGCGGGGAGTGGGTGGACGGAGCGCGGCCCATGAACGGGCCGGGGGCGGCGCGGGGCGCGTACGACGGCGTACGCGGTCCGCCGCCGGGCCGGGGCGGGACGGGCTACGAGGTACGGGGGCGGGACGTGGGAGGAGCTGAAGATGGTGGGGCTGCGGGACGTTGTGGGCGCTTACGCCTGTCCACCCGTGCCGGGCACCGGGAACGCGCCCGAGGCGCGCCGCACGATCTCGCCGTAGATCTCCGGGTCGGTGCTGTACTCCCCGAGCCGGACGGTCTTGCGGGTGCCGTGGTAGTCGCTGGAGCCCGTGGTGAGCAGGCCCAGCTCGGCGGCGAGTCCGCGCAGCCGCGCGCGCGTGGGCTCGTCGTGGTTCATGTGGTCGACCTCGATGCCGTCGAGCCCCGCCTCGGCCAGCCGTCCGATCGCCGCCTCCGTCACGACCGCGCCCCGGGCCACGGCGAGCGGGTGCGCCATGACGGTGACGCCACCGGCGGCCTTGACGAGCCGGATCGCGTCGAAGGGGTCCAGTTCGTGCCGGGGCACGTGCACCCGGCCGTGGTCGGCGAGCCAGCGGGAGCCGAACGCCTCGTCGACCGAACCGACGATGCCCAGCTCGACGAGGGCCGACGCGATGTGCGGGCGGCCGATCGAGCCGTCCCCGGCGATCCGGGCGACCTGCTCCCAGGTGATCGGCGCGCCGAGCTCCTGGAGCTTGGCCACCATCGCCCGCGCGCGCGGCACCCGGTCGTCGCGCACCAGCTCGCGCTCGCGCAGCAGCCGGGGTTCGTCCGCGTCGAAGAGGTAGGCGAGCATGTGCAAGCTCACACCGTCGGTCCGGCAGGACAGCTCCGCGCCGGTGACCAGGGTGAGCGCGCTGTCGAGATCGGCGAGGGCCTTGACGGCCTCGGCGTGGCCCCGGGTGGTGTCGTGATCGGTGAGGGCGACGACGTCGAGCCCTGCTGCGGCGGCGTTGCGTACCAGCTCGGCCGGGGTGTCCGTGCCGTCCGACGCCGTGGAGTGGGTGTGCAGGTCGATACGCACCACGTACTCCAGGGGCTCGGCCGGACAGGGGACGCTCCAGGATAACGGGCGTGCCGGGCGCTCCCCGCCGCCCGGCCCCGGACCTCCCCGGCCGCCCGGCGAGCCGGGCCCGGTCAGCTCAGCAGCCGCTGCGAGAGGGCCCCGCACGGCAGCAGGTCCACCTCGGCGCCCGCGTCCCGCAGATCGGTCAGCACCAGCTCGTCGTACATCAGCAGCCCCGTCTGCTCCGGCCAGACGATCGCCCAGAGCCACAGCCCGAGCGCCTCGCCGGCGAAGACCGCGCGGTCGGGCGGGACACCGGGGACGTGCCAGAGCGGGGTGGGGCGGCCGGCGGCCAGCAGTTTGGCGTGCGGGGGTTTGTCACCGCAGATGTGCGGCCCCGGGTCGGGTCCGTCGATCCCCGCGTAACGCGCCCCGAGTCCGACGCCCAGTTCCTCGGCGACCAGCAGCATCTCCCCCGTGCCACCGAGCGGGCCGGGCCCCGAGCAGGCCACGGCGGTGGCCCGGCCGCCGCTGCGGTCGTCACCCGCGTACGCCACACCGGAGAAGAGCCAGCCGACGGGGAGCGGCCAGGGCATCCAGACGGGGACCCTGGCGCGGTTCACCACCACTCCCAGGGCTTCGACGCTGGGCGGTATCACCGGCTGCATCGGATGGACCGTGCCGTGCGTGTCGCACTGCCAGGAGTCGGCGAAGAGACCGGGCGCCCTCACCCGGCCACCGCACTTCGGGCAACCTGGTTCGCCCCTCATATCGCCCAACGGTCCTCCGCGCCCGCCGCCCCGTCAAGGACGATCACCCGTCCGGCACAGAACCCTGGCAAATACCAGCGGCCTGTACGAGACGGGGAGTCATCCCGGCGGCGTACGAGGTCCGGCGGGCGTGCGCGCTCCGGCGTACGCCCCACGGAACCGGTGGCCCTCCCGACCGGACACCGCCTAGTCGAGCGGGACCGAGCCGCGCACCGGGTCGCGCAGGTCCGTCCCGTGCGCCAGCCACCGCTCCCGGAGCGCCTGCGCGCCCTTGACCCGCTTCCACGCGGCCTCGTTGGGCGTCATCGGGAGCAGCGGCAGGAACCGTACGGGGTCGAGCGGTGCGTCCAGCTCCAGATCGGCCACCAGCCCGCCGGACTCCGCGACGAGCACGGAGCTGAACGGCGCGCCCGGCCACAGTGGTTCGCCGACCTCCAGGGCCGCGCCCGGCGCCACGACCAGGCCCTCGACCTGGGGTGACGCGGCCAGTACGGCGAGGGGGCGCAGCACCTTGTCGGTGTCGGCCGGCCCGGCGCGTACGGACAGGACCAGTTCGGCGCGCGGGCCCCGGTCCGGGTCGGGGACGACGACCGTCGGGTCCGCCATCGGCCGCGCGGACATCCCCAGCGTGGCGTAGCGCACCACGGCCCCGCCCGGGCCCGGCGGCTCCCCGGCCCCCTCCCGGTCGCCGGTGTCGAGGAAGCGCAGCACCTCGACACGGTCCGTGCCCACGAAGGTCATCGCGGCGCGCGCGTCGGGCTCCCCGAGCGCCGAACACAGCCGGGCCTCGACCAGAGAGAGAACTTCTGCCATCCCGTGAGCATAGAACGCCGTCCTGACGGGCAAGAGACCGAATTGGCCCGGATCGGCTGCTAGTCTGGGCCGCCGGTCGGGACAGCGCGCACCAGCGTCGCTCTCCGGTCCCGACACACGTCATCCCCCACGGGGGACCGGCCGGAGGAGGTGGGGCTGCGGTGGATCGAAGTCACCCGGCCAGTACCAGCCGCTCTTCCTCGCGCTGTACCGCCTCTCTCTGAGGCCCTGCCCCGTACAGGCCCGCGGCTCGTCGCACGACGGAAGAGCACTGCACCAGCTCTGTATTGCCTGTCTGTAGCGAACGCCGTCACCGCGTCCTCGCGGTGCCGCCCGCTTTGCGGACGTATCCGCGCCGTTCACGTCAAGGCACGTCATCGCGGTTCGATGGTGTGCCGGACCGTACCCGCGTCACGTCCCCGTTCCGGGCTGTGCCACGCCCCGCCGACGGCCTCTCCGTGAGGAGCCCAGCCATGTCGATGATCCGTGACCTGCGTGCGGCGGTCCGTCCGTCCCTGCGCAAGAGCAACACCGCCTACAACACCTACGACTCCACCCGCGACCCCTCGGCCTCCAGCGCCGTCGTCGACTGCGCCGTCTACCGCGACGGCCGCCGGGTGAAGGACGAACCGTGCCTCACCCCGCACGAGGCGATGCTGGAGGTGCGGAAGGGCGGCGGCTTCGCCTGGATCGGCCTCCATGAGCCGACCGAGGCCGAATTCGCCGGTATCGCCGCCGAGTTCGGGCTGCACCCGCTCGCCGTCGAGGACGCCGTGCACGCCCACCAGCGGCCCAAGCTGGAGCGCTACGACGACACCCTCTTCGCCGTCTTCAAGACCATCCACTACGTCGAGCACGCCGAACTCACCGCGACCAGCGAGGTCGTGGAGACCGGCGAGGTCATGTGCTTCACCGGCCGGAACTTCGTCATCACCGTGCGGCACGGCGGCAAGGGGTCGCTGCGCGCCCTGCGGCACCGGTTGCAGGACGACAGCGAACTGCTCGCCAAGGGGCCCTCGTCCGTCCTGCACGCGATCGCCGACCATGTCGTCGACGGCTACATCGCGGTGGCCGCCTCCGTGCAGGACGACATCGACGAGGTCGAGATCGATGTGTTCTCGGCGCCCGCGAAGGGCGGCCCGCGCGGTTCCGACGCGGGGCGGATCTACCAACTCAAGCGCGAGGTGCTGGAGTTCAAGCGGGCCGTGGCACCGCTGCTGCGCCCGATGCAGTTGCTGAGCGAGCGTCCGATGCGGCTGGTCGAACCCGATGTGCAGAAGTACTTCCGTGACGTCGCGGACCATCTGGCCAGGGTTCACGAGGAGGTCGTCGGCTTCGACGAACTGCTGAACTCGATCCTCCAGGCCAACCTGGCGCAGGCGACGGTCGCGCAGAACGAGGACATGCGCAAGATCACGTCCTGGGCGGCGATCATCGCCGTACCGACGGCCGTCTGCGGCGTGTACGGCATGAACTTCGAGCACATGCCCGAACTGGGGTGGAAGTACGGCTACCCGATGGTGCTGGGCGGCATCGCGGTCGTCTGTCTCACGATCCACCGGATGCTGAAGCGCAACGGGTGGCTGTAGGGCCGCCGGGTGACGGCTTAGGCTGCGGGACATGACAGAAACCGCCCCCGGCTCCCCGCTCCTCAGCAAGGCGCTCGTCGAGGAGGCGACCAAGAAGTCCGGCCTCATCTGGGTGCGGGCGGGCGGTCCCGCCCGTGCCCTGTGGCACGTGTGGGCCGACGGCGCCGCGCTGGTCGTCGGGGACGGCGGCGAGCAGCCGCTGCCGGGGCTGGTGGACGGCTCCACCGCCGATGTCACCGTGCGGAGCAAGGACAAGGGCGGGCGGCTGGTGGCCTGGACCGCCTCCGTCACCGAACTCGCGCCCCGTACGGAGGCGTGGGAGGCGGCCGTGGCGGAGCTGAAGGGCAAACGGCTGAACGCGCCGGACTTCGACGCGATGACGGAGCGCTGGGCGCGCGAGTCGCGGGTGCTGCGCCTGGAGCCGCGGGACGCGATCACCGACATGCCGCGGGACTCGCAGGCGGCGGCGCCGCTGCCGACCCCGGCGACGACGCGGCGGCCGGCCCCCGCGGCGGTGCCGCGTCTGCTGTTCCGGCGCGCCGGAAAGCGGGACTGAGGCCGGGGGCGGGGCCGGGGCGGCGAGCGGCGGGCCGGGGCCGGGTCAGGTGCTCGGCAGCGTGCTGCCGTAGTCCACCGTCTCGTTCTTGGCGGGCGCCTCCAGGGGAAAGTCCTTGCCCCAGTCGCTGAGTGTGAGCGTCCCCGCGCCGCCCGCCCGCGCCAGTTGCAGCGGGTACGGCGTACCTTCCAGCGACACGTTCAGCGAACCGCCCGCGCCCTCGCTGCCGTTGACCTCGATGGTGCGCACGCCGCCGATCTCCGCCCGGTCGCCCTTGCCGCGCTTGCCGTGCAGCCCCAGCAGCCCGTCGAGCAGCACGCTCTTGTCGGTGAAGCCCCGCAGCTGTTCGTACGCCGGATCCTCCTCGGGGACCTTCACGTACTTGTCGTCGAGCTTCCGCGCGGCCTCCGAGTCGGCCTTGCTGGGCGGGCTGCCCGTCCCGCCGTCGCCGCCCTTGCCGTCCGCGTGGCTCCAGAAGCCGGCGTCCGCCTTCAGATACAGCTCGTCCTCGACGCGCAGCAGTTCGAACGTGCCGCCGGTCTTGGAGCTGACCGATCCGGTGCCGCCGGCCTCCTTGAGCGACATGTTGAGCCGGTACGTCTGCCCGTCGGTGACGAGCGTGCCCGACAGACGCACCGCGTCCGCGCTCTCGGCCGCGGCCCTGGCCTTCTTCTCGATGCCGGCCGCGGACAGTTTCCCGACGCCGTTCGTCCCCGCGTCCGGGTCCTCGTCGCTCCCGCAGGCCGTGAGCGCGACTGTCATCCCGATGCAGAGGGCGACGGGGACCGCGGCCCGGCGGAGTCGGACGGAGGACCGGGGAAGGGTCACGAACGCACTGCCTCTCATACGTGATGGGGGGACGGCAGACCGCAGCGTACCCGTGCCGACCGCGCCCCTCGACAACGAGCCCCGATGACGGATCGCCCGTACCGTACGGACGGATCCGCCGACGCGGCACGGAGCGGTACGGGCTAGCCTGAACCCGTTGTCGCGGTCGATACGGGGACAGTCACGGGCAGACGGCCCGGCCGGCCCCGCCGGGCCGCGCGGCGCGGCACGGCACGGCAGGCAGGGCACAGCAGGCACAGCAGGCACGGCACGGACGATCGCGGGCGAGGAGGAGCGCATCATGGCGTCGGGCGCTTCCCGGGTGTTCGTCTCGCACCTCGCCGGTGTGCCGGTCTTCGACCCCAACGGTGACCAGGTCGGCCGGGTGCGGGACCTCGTGGCGATGCTGCGCGTCGGCGGCCGCCCGCCCCGGGTGCTCGGCATGGTGGTCGAGGTGCTCAGCCGGCGGCGGATCTTCCTGCCCATGACCCGCGTCACCGGGGTCGCCTCCGGCCAGGTGATCACGACGGGCGTGGTCAACATGCGGCGCTTCGAACAGCGCCCCACCGAGCGCCTGGTCCTGGGGGAACTGCTGGACCGCCGCGTACAGCTCGTGGAGGACGGCGACGAGGTGACCGTCCTCGACGTCGCCGTCCAGCAGCTGCCCGCCCGCCGCGAGTGGGAGATCGGGAAGGTCTTCGTCCGGCGCGGCAGGGGCGGCGCGCTGCGGCGGCGCGGCGAGACGCTGACGCTCGACTGGTCCGCGGTCACCGGCTTCACGCTGGAGGAGGACAGCCAGGGCGCGGAGAGTCTCGTCGCGACGTTCGAGCGGCTGCGCCCCGCCGACCTGGCCAATGTGATGCACCATCTGACGCCCAAGCGGCGCGCCGAGGTGGCCGCCGCCCTCGACGACGACCGGCTGGCCGACGTCCTGGAGGAGCTGCCCGAGGACGACCAGGTGGAGATCCTGGGCAAGCTGGAGGACGACCGGGCGGCGGACGTGCTGGAGGCGATGGACCCGGACGACGCGGCCGATCTGCTCTCCGAACTGCCCGAGGAGGACAAGGAGCGGCTGCTGGCGCTGATGCGGCCCGGCGACGCGGCCGACGTGCGGCGGCTGCTGGCGTACGAGGAGCGGACGGCGGGCGGTCTGATGACCACCGAGCCGATCGTGCTGCGGCCCGACGCGACCGTCGCCGACGCGCTCGCGCGGGTGCGCCGGCAGGACCTCTCGCCCGCGCTGGCCGCGCAGGTCTACGTGTGCCGGGCGCCGGACGAGACACCGACCGGCAAGTACCTGGGCACGGTGCACTTCCAACGGCTGCTGCGCGAACCGCCGTTCACGCTCGTCGGCTCGATCGTCGAGAGTGACCTGCCGCCCCTGGCGCCCGATACGCCGCTGCCCCAGATCACCGGCTATCTCGCCGCGTACAACATGGTGGCCGCGCCGGTCGTGGACGAGAGCGGGTCGCTGCTCGGCGCCCTGACCGTCGACGACGTCCTGGACCACCTGCTGCCCGACGACTGGCGGGAGAACGGCTACGGCCTGGCGGAGGCCGCGAGTGAGCGCTGAACGGGCGGAGAAGGACGCGGCGAGGGAACGGGGCCTGGCGGCCACGGGAGCGAGCGCCGTGGCGCGTGGACCGCGCGGACGGCTCGACCAGCCGCGCATGCCGAGGCGCAGACTGCTGCCGGACTACGACCCCGAGGCGTTCGCCCGGCTGTCGGAGCGCATCGCGCGGTTCCTCGGGACGGGGCGCTTCATCGTCCTGATGACGCTGATCATCATCCTGTGGGTGCTGTGGAACATCTTCGCGCCGCCGGCACTGCGTTTCGACGAGTACCCGTTCATCTTCCTGACGCTGGCGCTGTCCCTCCAGGCGTCGTACGCGGCCCCGCTGATCCTCCTGGCACAGAACCGCCAGGACGACCGGGACCGGGTCACACACGAGCAGGAGCGCAAGCAGAACGAGCGCTCCATCGCCGACACCGAGTACCTGACCCGCGAGATCGCCTCGCTGCGCATCGGGCTCGGCGAGGTCGCCACCCGTGACTGGATCCGCTCGGAGCTCCAGGATCTGGTGCGGGACCTGGCCGAGCACCGGATCCCGCCGTCGGCGGAGGAGTCGCGCGGACGTGACGAATCAGACCGTTCCGAGCGCTGACGCGCTTTCCGGGGCGTGCGCGCCGCGCCGTACCATCTTCCTATGGCTACCGACACGCACGGCACCGTCGTCCCCGCGGAGGACGCGGTGCGCGCAGCACTGGCGACGGTGAACGACCCCGAGATCCACCGTCCGATCACCGACCTCGGCATGGTCAAATCGGTCGACATCGGGGCGGACGGCGCGGTGGCCGTCACGGTCTATCTCACGGTGTCCGGCTGCCCCATGCGCGACACGATCACCAGCAATGTGACGGAGGCCGTCGCCGCGGTCGCCGGCGTCACCCGTGTCGACGTCACGCTGGACGTGATGAGCGACGAGCAGCGCAAGGATCTCGCGGCGTCGCTGCGCGGCGGTACGGCGGAGCGCGAGGTGCCCTTCGCCAAGCCCGGCTCGCTGACCCGCGTGTACGCGGTCGCCTCGGGCAAGGGCGGAGTGGGCAAGTCGTCGGTGACCGTCAACCTCGCGGCGGCGATGGCCGCCGACGGTCTGAAGGTCGGCGTCGTCGACGCCGACATCTACGGGCACAGCGTCCCCCGGATGCTGGGTGCGGACGGCAGCCCCACCCAGGTCGAGAACATGATCATGCCGCCCGCGGCGCACGGTGTGAAGGTCATCTCCATCGGCATGTTCACCCCCGGCAACTCGCCGGTGGTCTGGCGCGGACCGATGCTGCACCGCGCGCTCCAGCAGTTCCTCGCCGATGTGTACTGGGGCGATCTGGACGTGCTGCTGCTGGACCTGCCGCCGGGGACGGGCGACATCGCGATCTCGGTGGCCCAGCTGGTGCCGAACGCCGAGATCCTGGTGGTCACCACCCCGCAGCAGGCCGCGGCCGAGGTCGCGGAGCGGGCCGGCTCCATCGCCGTGCAGACCCATCAGAAGATCGTCGGCGTGGTCGAGAACATGTCGGGCCTGCCCTGCCCGCACTGCGACGAGATGATCGACGTCTTCGGGACGGGCGGCGGCCAGCGGGTCGCCGACGGCCTCACGAAGACGACCGGCGCCACGGTGCCGGTGCTCGGCGCGATCCCGATCGACGTACGGCTGCGGGAGGGCGGCGACGACGGCAATCCGGTCGTGCTCTCCGACCCCGACTCCCCGGCGGGCGCGGCACTGCGCTCGATCGCCGGCAAGCTGGGCGGGCGCCAGCGCGGTCTGGCGGGCATGACGCTGGGCCTGACACCGCGCAACAAGTTCTGACGGTGGCCCGCGTGCGCCGGACGGGCTCGTCGAACCCGCCCGGCGCACCCCGGCCACACCGTCCGCCGGGCGGCCCGGGAGCGGTCAGTCGGCCGCGTACGACCTGATGTCCCCGATGGCCGAGAACCCGAGGCCGTACGCGCTCATGCCCCGCCCGTACGCGCCGATGTGCACCCCGTCCCCGGCCGAGGCGGTCGGGCCCGTCGAGCCCGCGAGCACCCAGCCGAACTCGGATTCGCGATAGTGGAACGGCGTCGGCACCCCGTCCACGGGCAGCGAGAGCACCGACCAGGCGGAGCCGTTCAGATCGTCGGCCAGCTCGAAGGCCGTCTCGGTCTGCTGGTCCAGCCAGTCGTCCCGCAGCGTGTGGTCGAGCTGGGCGGGCCAGGTCGACACCAGCAGCCCCGAACCGGCCAGCCAGGCCGCCGAGGACACCGTCGTGGCGTCCAGCACCCCGGTACCGTCACCGCTGCGCCGTACGGGGCTGGCGGCGACCGTGACGACCGCCGCGAAGCGCTCCTTCTCCGCGCCTGACGCGTCCGGTCTTATCGACGGCTCGTCGCCGTGTCCCGTGGAACCGTGCTGCACGGTGCCGTCCGCCGCCGTTCCCACCTGCATGAGCCACCGCGGGCCGGTGAACGCGTCGTCCAGTCCGTACCAGGGGAAGGCCGCCCGCAGATAGCCCTCGACCGCGCGCCTGCTGCCCGGCGCGCCGCCGGCCGTGCTCCGGGCTCCTGCCCGACTCGTCGTCTCCATCGGTCCGGACCGCCTCCTCCGTCTCGGGGTCCGGAGCGGCCCGCCCTCACGGACGTCTCACTACCGGACAGATGGAGGATAGCCACCCGTTACCGGCTGGCCGGGCAGGGTGGGCCTCAGGTGGCGTCTGCGTCGAAAGGCGGACGATCGGCCTGCTGGGGCTTCTCCTGCTTCTTGAGCAGGTCAGAGGTGCCGGACGGGCTCTTCGTCAGGCTCGGCGGGGCGGCCGTGGTCCCGGCGCCGTCACTCCCGCCGGTGTCGCCGTCCCTGCCGTGGACGGAGTCGGCGACGTCGTTGATCTCCTTCTTGAGGTTGAAGCTGCTGCGGATGTCCTTCAGCCCCAGGTCGTCCTCGTGCTCGGCGAGCTGCTTGCGGACGAACTTCTTGGGGTTGAGGTCCTCGAAGTCGAAGTCCTTGAACTCCGGTCCCAGCTCGGAGCGGATGTCCTCCTTGGCGTTGTCGGAGAACTCGCGCACCTTGCGGATGAAGCGGGACACGTCCTGGATGACCTTGGGCAGCTTGTCGGGGCCGAAGACGAGGACGGCGAGGATCACGAGCGTCACCAGCTCAAGCGCGCCTATGTCATTGAACACCCTGCTGCTCCTCGTGTTCTCCGTGCCCGCAGACGGGACCTCGCCGGCCCGGCCTGTGGTGGGTCAAGGCCCGGGCCGCTCCACGGTACCCGGCGTACCTGGCCGGACGGTACCTTCATTCGGCACTCACCTGCCCTCCGCGCTGCCGAGGACCAGAGTCATGGTCTGCTCTTTACCTCCGCGGGTCAGGGTGAGGTCCAGCTCGTCGCCGGGGCGGTGCGAGCGGATCTTCACGATCAGCTCCTCGCCGCTGTGCACGCGCTGGCCGTCCACCTCGGTGATGATGTCGCCGGTCCTGATGCCCGCCTTGGCGGCCGGTCCGCCTTCCTCCACGGCCGGTCCGCCCTCGGCGCTCTTGGCACCGACCTTGGCACCGTCGCCCGCGTACTCCATGTCGAGCGTGACGCCGATCACGGGGTGCGACGCCTTGCCGGTGTTGATCAGCTCCTCGGCGACGCGCTTGCCCTGGTTGATCGGTATGGCGAAGCCGAGCCCGATGGAACCGGCCTGGGTCCCGTCCGGGGCACCGCCGCCGTCCGCACCGCGGATCGCGCTGTTGATGCCGATGACCTGTGCCTTCGAATTCACCAGCGGGCCACCGGAGTTGCCGGGGTTGATCGGCGCGTCGGTCTGGAGGGCGTCGACGTAGCTGATGTCGCTGCCGTCGCCCTTCTCGCCGCCGGCCGTGATCGGGCGCTCCTTGGCGCTGATGATGCCCGCCGTGACGGTGTTCTGGAGGTCGAAGGGCGCGCCGATGGCCACCACCGGGTCGCCGACCTGCACGTTGTCGGAGTTGCCGAGGGGCAGCGGCTTGAGTCCGGAGACCCCGGTGACCTTCACCACGGCCAGGTCGTAGCCGCTGTCCTTGCCGACGAGCTTCGCCTTGGCCGTCTCGCCACCGCTGAAGGTGATCGAGATGTCGCCGTTCTCGCCGGCCGGGTCGACGACGTGGTTGTTCGTCAGGATGTGGCCCTTGCGGTCCAGGACGAATCCGGTGCCGGTGCCCTGCTCGCCGCCGCCGCTGACATGGAGGGTGACGACGCTCGGCAGGGCGCTGGAGGCGATCCCGGCGACGCTGTCCGCCGGACGGCCGCCGCCGTCGTTGCCGGCCTGGGGCAGTTCGACGCTGGTGATGCCGCCGTTGCGCTCGACGTACGCGCCGACGCCACCGCCGATGACGGCGGCGCAGAGCGCGAGGACCAGGGCGCCGACGAGTCCGACGCCCCGGCGCTTCGTCCTCCGGGAGTCGCCGAGGTCGGGGTAGGCGAGCGGCTGCTGCCCGGGGGCGCTCCACGGGTCGTACTGGAGCCACTGGGTGGGCCGCGAATGGGGGTCCTGGGGCGGGGGAAGCTGCTGGGGCGGCGCCTGCGGGTGCGCGAGGGGCTGGGTGTGGGTCTGTGTCTGCGGCGCGGGGCCGGGCCCCGGCACGGGCTGCTGGGGGGTCTGCGCCGGCACGCCGTACCCGGACGTCTGGTGGGGCTGCGGCCCGCCGGGGGCGCTCTGGCCGGTGTAGTGCTGCGGCGGGATCGGTGTGCCCTGGGCCGGGGTGGGTACCGGCCGCTGGACCGGCGGCGCGGGCGCCCACGGTCCGGGGCCGCCGTAGGGCGGTGTGCTGTACGGGTCGGGCTCGTGCAGCGGCTGCGGCCGGGCCGGTGACTCCGGGGCGCCCACCGCGGCGGCGGGAGCGCGCTCGGGCGGGGCCAGCAGGTGGTCGTCGGAATCCCCGTCCGGCTCGGAGGTCAGCTCCGGGCGGCGGCCGTCGGCAGGAGCGCGGTCGGCAGGAGCGCCGTCCGCCCGCGGAGCGTCGGACGGTTCGGGGACGGCCGGTTCGGACGTGCCGGGGACGAGCGCTTCGGGGACGGGCGCTCCGTCGGGATTCGGGGGGACCTCACCGGTGACCGGCGACAGTTCCGTCGTCTCCTCTGTGTTCCGGCGCTCCGGTGCGCCGGGCTCCCGCGGTATCGCGCGTCCCGATGCCGGGCGGCTCCACCACTTCGCCTTGGGTCCGGTGGGCTTGCCGTCGTCCATGCTCTCCCCGCACCTGCCTCGTCCGTGCCCCGAGAGGGCACCCGTGCAGGGATTCAACCAGGTTTACGAATGTCCGCGCAGGGACCCCGTCACCGAGGCCGCGAAAGCGGCACGCCGGACTGTGTGGGCGCGGCGAGATGGGTGGGGTCGGGCGTGGCCGTCGGTGTGGTCAGTCCGGGGTTCGCAGCCACCTGGAACGCCGTGCCCGTGGGACGTATCAACGGCGCCGCCGGGAAGTGGTTGAGGACCGCCGACTGGAACGGGTGGGGGGTGAACGGCGCCCGCATCGTGCCCGGAGCGAGCACGGGCGCGCTGTCGAGCGACTGCGAGAGGATGGCCCCCTGCTCACCGCCCTGCCTGCCTCGTGTGCCGCTGCCGGGCGGTGTGGTGGCCCTGGTCATCGGTGTGACGGTATTGCCGCCGGGCCCGCGTGCGGCCGTGTCGGCGGTGGCGCCCATGGGCAGCGCGCCGCCCAGCGCCATCGCGGCGAACGACACCGCGCTCGCGGCGGCGAAGGCGAACCTCCGACCGCGCCACGGTGAGCGCTCGGCCTCCGCGCGCCCCACCTCGTGGATCCTGAATCCCGCGCCGGAGCCGGAGCCACCGCGCAGGGGGGACGCGTGGGAGCCGGCGGGGTCGTAGCCGAAGGCATCGCTCCGTACACCGAAGACGCCGCCGCGGCCGAACGCCGAACCGTCGAACGGGCCGGGTGGCCCGTCCTCGTCCCGGTCGGACGCCCCGCCGGGCAGACCCTGGAGCCGGGCGAGGAAGCCCTCGGACAGCGGCGGCGGCGCCGACTGGGCGAACGCGTTCTTCAGCCTGCGCTGTGCGTCGGCCTCCGCCTTGCACTTGGCGCAGGTCGCGAGGTGGGCGAGCACACGCTCCCGGGCGTCGTGACCGAGCTCCCCGTCCACCAGGGCGGCGAGCCGGTCCCCCAGGTGCTGCTCGGCGGGGGTCGGTCCTGTACCACTCACGCGAGTCCGCCCTCCCCGGCCACGCCCGCGAACGTGCGCTGCTCGGCCCGAGCCTCGGGAGAACGGTGCGAGAGGGCCTTGCGCAGATGCGAACGGCCGCGGTGGATCCGGCTGCGCACCGTCCCGAGCTTCACGCCGAGCGTCGCGGCGATCTCCTCGTACGACAGTCCCTCGATGTCGCACAGGACGACCGCGGCACGGAACTCGGGAGCGAGGGTGTCCAGCGCCTGCTGCACATCCGCGTCGAAGTGGGTGTCGTGGAAGACCTGCTGCGGTGAGGGCTCCCGGCTGGGCAGGCGCTCCGCCGCGTCGTCACCGAGCGCGTCGAATCGGATCCGCTGCTTGCGGCGGACCATGTCCAGGAACAGGTTGGTGGTGATGCGGTGCAGCCAGCCCTCGAAGGTGCCGGGGGTGTACGTCGACAGGGAGCGGAAGACCCGGACGAAGACTTCCTGGGTCAGATCCTCGGCGTCGTGCTGGTTGCCCGTGAGGCGGTAGGCCAGGCGGTACACGCGAGCGCTGTGCGTGCTGACGATCTCCTCCCAGCTGGGAGGCGTCCACGCCTGCGATTCCGCATCCGATGCGAAGGTCGCCGTAACTGCGGAGTCGGTCGAGCGAGAACGGTCAGCGAAGTTGGTCACGGATTTCGGCTCACCGGCCGACCTGAGAAAGCGCTTGAACGCTCCTCCCCGATCCGCAGGCTCAGCCGCACCTCCCCTATCGACTCTGGTGGTGTCCAGCGGAGCACCTACCATAGCTACCTCGCCCGTTAGCTCCGGATAAGAATCTTTGCCTGAATTTGCGCCCGATCCCAGGTCTTCATCCATGAGTTCCCCCACCCCTTCCCCCACCCTTTCTTAACGCCCGGTCCCATCAGCGGGTTCCCGAGTCCAGCGGATACAGTCACCGGTGCGCCAACTACGGGGACAGGAGAGGGTCATTACCGCCAACCGGCAGACAAGCTGGGCGTTCGCCGACGCTTTTGTCGCCGAGGACGAGGCACTGCGCTGGGCCCGCGACAGGGCCCGGGACATGGGGCTCCGCTCCGTGTCACCGGGCACGGGCGCCGCGCTTCGTCTGCTTGCCGCCACGGCGGACGCCAAGGCGGTCGCGGAGATCGGCACGGGTACCGGGGTCTCCGGGATCTACCTCCTGAACGGAATGCGGCCCGACGGCGTACTGACCACGGTCGACACGGAGCCCGAGCGGCAGCAGTTCGCCCGCGAGGCGTTCCGCGCGGCCGGCTTCACGAACAACCGCGCGCGCTTCATTCCCGGCCGGGCCCGCGACGTGCTCCCCCGGCTCGCCGACGGCGGGTACGACCTCGTCTTCTGCGACGGTGACCGGCTCGAGTGCCTGGACTATCTCGCTGAATCGTTGCGTCTGCTGCGACCCGGCGGGCTCGTCTGCTTCGAGGGCGTCTTCGCCGACGGCCGTACGGTCGACTCGGCGGCCCAGCCGCACGAGGTCCTGCGCCTGCGCGAGCTGCTGCGCACCGTGCGGGAGATGCAGGACGAACTGCTGCCCTCACTGCTGCCGGTGGGCGACGGGCTGCTCTGCGCCGTACGCCGCTGAGGGGGCCGGGACCGACGGGGGACGGGGAGCGACAGGGACCCGCAGCACCGGCGGGCCGCATGAAGCCGCCCCCGCACGGATCTCTGTCCGTGCGGGGGCGGCATGGGAGTGCGCGTTCTGTCCGCGTCAGCCGACGACCTTCTTCAGGGCGTCGCCCAGCGCATCCGCCTCGTCGGGGGTCAGCTCGACGACCAGCCGACCGCCGCCTTCGAGCGGAACGCGCATGACGATGCCCCGCCCCTCCTTGGTCACCTCGAGCGGGCCGTCGCCCGTCCGCGGCTTCATGGCCGCCATGCTCGTTCCCCTTCCTGAAACCAGCTCATCGCAGCCGGCGGCCCCATGACAGGCGCTGTGTCACCGGCATCGAACACATTGCTTCCAGGCCATTATCCCGCATGGCGGGACCCGATGACCAACATCGGACGGCATCGCTTGCGCAACGCGCTCTCTCAAAACGACTCAATTCGGCGATCCGCCTGCGATACTTCGCCGCCGTTCACCACCGCGCGACCGTTGAATGTTTGACGCAGGTCACATGTCGGCCTGTGGTGATCTCCGCCATGCTGGGGCCGGACAGGACAGCGGACAGGCAGTCAGAGGCGCAGAGGAGATCCGATCATGGCCGACACGGTGCTGTACGAGGTGGGCGACGGGCTCGCGACCGTCACGATCAACCGGCCCGACGCCATGAACGCGCTGAACGTCGCGGCCAAGGTGGCCCTGCGGGACGCGCTGAGCAGCGCCGCCGAAGACTCCGCTGTACGGGCCGTGCTCCTCACCGCCACCGGGCGGGCCTTCTGTGTGGGACAGGACCTGAAGGAGCACGTCGCCCTGCTGACGGCGGACGCGGCCGACGGCAGCGGCGGGACCATGAGCACCGTGCGGGAGCACTACAACCCCATCGTGCGGGCGCTGACCGAGATGCCGAAGCCGGTCGTGGCCGGGGTCAACGGCGTCGCGGCGGGGGCGGGTCTCGGCTTCGCGCTCGCGTGCGACTACCGGGTCGTCGCCGACACGGCCTCCTTCAACACCTCATTCGCGGCCGTGGCACTGACGGCCGACTCCGGCGTGTCGTGGACACTGCCCCGGCTGATCGGGCAGAGCAGGGCGGCCGATCTGCTGATGTTCCCGCGCTCGATCACGGCGGAGCGGGCACTGGAGCTGGGGATCGTGAACAAGCTGGTGCCCGCGGCCGACCTCGCGGCCGAGGCGGCGGCGGTCGCCCGCGCCCTCGCGGAGGGCCCCACGCTGGCGTACGCGGCGCTGAAGGAGTCCCTCGCGTACGGCGCCGGCCACTCGCTGGCCGAGACGCTGGAGAAGGAGGGCGAACTCCAGAACCGGGCGGGCGCGTCGCAGGACCACGGCATCGCGGTCCAGTCCTTCCTCGCCAAGGAGAAGCCCCGTTACGTGGGCCGCTGACACGCCCCCGCCGACTCAGCCCTCACCGAGCCGCCGGCGGACCAGGCATCCGGCCAGATGGTCGTCGACCAGGCCGCACGCCTGCATCAGGGCGTACGCCGTGGTGGGGCCGACGAACCGGATGCCGCGCTTCTTGAGCGCCTTGGCCAGCGCGGTCGATTCGTCGGTGACCGCCGGGACGTCCCCGGTCGTCTTCGGCACCGGACGGGTGGCGGGGTCGGGGGCGTGGGACCAGATGAGGGTGTCCAGCTCACCGGCGGACCAGCCGGCCAGCTCGCGCGCGTTGGCGAGCGTGGCCTCGATCTTGGCGCGGTTGCGGATGATGCCCTCGTCGGCCAGCAGCCGGGCGGCGTCCGCGTCGGTGAACGCGGCGACCGCCGGGATGTGGAATCCGGCGAACGCCCGGCGGAAGCCCTCGCGGCGGCGCAGGATCGTGATCCAGGAGAGGCCGGACTGGAACGCCTCCAGGCAGAGCCTCTCGAAGAGGGCGTCGTCGCCGTGGACGGGCCGGCCCCACTCCTCGTCGTGGTACGTGACGTAGTCCTCGGTCGACAGGCCCCAGGGACAGCGGAGCTCGCCGTCCGGTCCCGGCACCGCGCCGCCGTCGGTCACCGCTCGTCCTCCGCGCCCGGGTTCTTGAAGAGGTCGGGCCGGGCGACCGCCGTCGCCTGGGCGCCCGCGAGGGTGGACTCCAGCTCGGCGATCCGGGAGTCGCGCTCGGCCAGCTCCGCGCCGAGCCTGGCCAGCACCTCGTCCACGTCGGCCATCCGGTAGCCGCGGGCCGCGACCGGCAGCCGCAGGGCCTCGATGTCGGCCCGGCCCACCGGGCGTGTCGCGGGCAGCGGGTCCACGGGCTGCTCGGGCGCGGACTCGGGCAGCACCTCGCGGTCGCCGCCGCCGACGACCGCGAGGGTGACGGCGGTGATCACCACGACCATCGCGACGAGCAAGAACAAGAACACGTGCTTCTCCCCGGGGCAGGAAAACGTCCGGTGCCGATCGTGCCATGCGGCGGTGACAGTTAGGGTCGGCGGCGACGGGACGGCCGGCGGAAACGGGTGGTGACCAGGGGATGAGCAGCGGCACTCTGCGGCTGGGACGGCGGGAGTTCGACGCCCACGAGCCGGTGATCATGGCCATCGTCAACCGGACGCCGGACTCCTTCTACGACCGGGGCGCCACCTTCCGCGACCGGCCCGCGCTGGACCGGGTGGAGCGGGCGGTGTCCGAGGGCGCCGCCATCATCGACATCGGCGGGGTGAAGGCGGGACCGGGTGACGAGGTGACGGCTGAGGAGGAGGCGCGCCGCACGGTCGGTTTCGTCGCGGAGGTCCGCAGGCGGTACCCGGACGTGGTGATCAGCGTCGACACCTGGCGCCACGAGGTGGGCGAGGCGGTCTGCGAGGCGGGCGCCGATGTGCTCAACGACGCCTGGGGCGGGGTGGATCCGGCACTGGCCGAGGTCGCGGCGCGGTACGGCGCGGGCCTGGTCTGCACGCACGCGGGCGGGGCCGAGCCGCGGACCCGGCCGCACCGGATCGCGTACGACGACGTGCTCGCGGACATTCTGCGGGTGACGCTCGGGCTGGCCGAGCGGGCCGTGGAGCTGGGGGTGCGCCGGGACGCGATCATGATCGATCCGGGGCACGACTTCGGGAAGAACACCCGGCATTCACTGGAGGCGACCCGCAGGCTGGGCGAGATGGCCGAGACCGGCTGGCCGGTGCTCGTCTCGCTGTCCAACAAGGACTTCGTCGGCGAGACCCTCGACCGGCCGGTGAAGGAGCGGCTGATCGGCACGCTCGCGACCACCGCCGTCTCGGCGTGGCTCGGCGCGCGGATCTACCGCGTGCACGAGGTGGCCGAGACGCGGCAGGTGCTGGACATGGTGGCGTCCATCGCGGGCCACCGGCCCCCGGCGGTGGCCCGCCGGGGGCTCGCCTGACCCCGGGGACCCGATGACCGCGGACGCCGCCGGTGTGAGGACGGGCCCCGGGGCCTGTCGTGTGGATCTTGCCGCGCTCGCGCGCCCCGGCACGCACGCTCAACGGGCCCGATCCGAACGACAGTCCCTAGTTCCCGGTCTCCTTGGTCACCAGGGCCACCGCCTCGTCCACGTCGTCCGTGACGTGGAACAGCAGCAGGTCCTTCTCGGACGCCTTGCCCTGCGCCACGACGGTGTCCCGCAGCCAGTCGATGAGCCCGCTCCAGTACGCCGTACCGAACAGGACGATCGGGAAGCGCGTCACCTTGCGGGTCTGGACGAGTGTGAGCGCCTCGAACAGCTCGTCCAGGGTGCCGAGGCCGCCGGGCAGAACGACAAAACCCTGGGCGTACTTCACGAACATCGTCTTACGGACGAAGAAGTAACGGAAGTTCACACCGATGTCGACGTGCGGGTTGAGCCCCTGCTCGAAGGGCAGCTCGATGCCGAGCCCCACGGAGATGCCCTTCGCGTCCCGCGCGCCCTTGTTCGCCGCTTCCATCGCGCCGGGGCCGCCGCCGGTGATGACCGCGAAGCCGGCCTCGACCAGCGCCCGGCCGATCCGGACGCCCGCGTCATAGTCCGGTGAGTCGACGGGCGTGCGCGCCGAGCCGAACACGCTGATGGCGCCGGGCAGTTCGGCGAGCGCGCCGAAGCCCTCCACGAACTCCGACTGGATGCGCATGACCCGCCAGGGATCGGTGTGCACCCACTCGGAGTCGCCCTCGGTGTCCAGCAGTCGCTGGTCGGTGGTGCCCGGCTGGACCTGGTCCCGGCGACGCAGCACCGGCCCCAGTCGCTGCGTGTCCGGCTTCCGTGCTTCCTCAGGACTGCCCATGGACTGCTCCCTCCGCTGCTGTGCCAGTTCCCGGCCAGCGTAGATCCATGGAGGTGACAAACAGCGAAATTCCGGCGGTCGGTCCGACTCCCCCGCCGCACCGACCGCCCACCGGCCGCCACACCCCTCGGGGCCGGCGCCTTCTTACGAGGTCAGCCACTCCCGCAGCCGGTTCTCGCAGTGCGTGATCCGCTCGACGGCCACGTGCTCGTCCCGCTTGTGGGCGAACAGCGCGTCCCCCGGGCCGTAGTTGACCGCGGGCACCCCGAGCGCCCCGAAGCGCGAGACGTCCGTCCAGCCGAACTTGGGCTGCGCCGTACCGCCCACGGCCTCCATGAAGGCCGCCGCCGCGGGGTGCGAGAGGCCGGGCAGGGCCGCGCCCGAGTGATCGTCCACGACGAACTCCCGGACGCCGCAGTCGGCGAACACCGCGCGTACGTGCGCCACCGCCTCCTCCTCGCCGCGGTCGGGCGCGTAGCGGTAGTTGACGACCACGGTGCAGGCGTCGGGGATGACGTTGCTCGCCACGCCCCCCTCGATCGCCACCGCGTTCAGGCCCTCCCGGTACTCCAGTCCGTCGATCACCGGGCGGCGCGGCTCGTACGCGGCGAGACGGGCCAGGATCGGCGCGGCGGCGTGGATGGCGTTGGACCCCGTCCAGCTGCGTGCCGAGTGCGCCCGCTCGCCCTCCGTACGGAGGTGGATCCGCAGCGTCCCCTGGCAGCCGCCCTCGACCTGCGCGTCGGAGGGTTCGAGCAGGACGGCGAAGTCCGCCCGCAGCAGGTCGGGGCGGGCGGCGGCCACGTGCCCGAGACCGTTGAGGTCGGCGGCGACCTCCTCGTTGTCGTAGAAGACGAAGGTCAGGTCGCGGTTGGGGTCGGGCACGGTCGCGGCGATGCGCAGCTGGACGGCGACGCCCGACTTCATGTCGGTGGTGCCGCAGCCCCAGAGGACGCCGTTCTCGTCGAGCCTGGAGGGGACGTTGTCCGCGATCGGGACGGTGTCGATGTGCCCGGCCAGGATGACGCGCTCGGCCCGCCCGAGGTCCGTACGCGCCACGACGTTGTTGCCGTACCGCTCGACGGTGAGGTGCGGCAGGGTGCGCAGCGCCTCCTCGACGGCGTCGGCGAGGGGCTCCTCGTCGCCGCTGACGGACGGGATGTCGACGAGCCGGGCGGTGAGCTCCGGGGCGTCCAGCGTGAGGTCCAGGGTGGTTCCAGGCTTCGTTTCGGGCATGGCCAGACCCTACGACGTGGCCGGCGCCCGGCGGTTGCCGGAGGGGACGGGCAGGCGGGTCCTGCTCCGCCGGTGGTGCCGGTACGGTGTGCTGCGTGTCCGAGACCGCCTCCCCTCCCCGCCGCGGGCGACTCTTCCGCCTCGCCGCCGCGTTCACCGTGCTCCTCGCGCTGGCCGGCTATGTCGCGGTGCGGTACGTCTCCGGTGACAGCGGCCCGCCGCGTTGCACGGCGCGGGCCGCCGAGTCGTCCGACGGCGACGTCCCCACCTACGAGATGAGCCCGGAGCAGGCCGCGAACGCCGCCACGATCTCGGCGGTCGGCACCACGCGGGGCATGCCCGAGCGCGCCGTCACGATCGCCCTGGCGACCGCCCTCCAGGAGTCCGCGCTGCGCAACATCGACTACGGCGACCGGGACTCCGTCGGCCTCTTCCAGCAGCGCCCGTCGAAGGGCTGGGGCACGGTCGAGCAGATCCTCGACCCGGTGTACTCGGCGGGAAAGTTCTACGCGGGGCTGGCCGAGGTCCCGGGCTATTCGCGGCTGCCTCTCACGGAGGCCGCGCAGCGCGTCCAGCGCAGCGGTTTCCCGCAGGCGTACGCGAAGCACGAGCCGGACGCCACGCTGCTGTCCGCCGCGCTCACCGGCCGATCCGCGGCGACGCTCACCTGTACGGGCTCGGGCGACGGCGAGCCGGGCGATCCGGCGAAGGTGCGGGCCGCCCTGGCGCGCGCCTTCGGGCCCGATGTGCTGCCGGAGACCGCGGGCGCCGACGGGGCGGCCGGGGGCGGCGAGGCGGGCGGACAGGCGGACCGGCAGGCGGACGGCCGGGACGACGCGAAGGCGCCGGCCGAGGTCGAGGTGCCGGTCGGCGCATCGGACCGGGCGCGCGGCTGGGAATTCGCCCACTGGGCGGTGGCGCACTCCGCCGACCTGCGGATCGCGGAGGTCTCGATCGGTGACCGGGTCTGGAGTGCGGCGAAGTCCGGCCAGGGCTGGCGGAAGACCGAGGGCCGGTCGGGTCCGGAGAAATCCGCCGCGAACGATGTGCGACTGCGTATCGCGCAGTAGTACGGCGAGGCCACCCGGACGGAGTAGTCACGGTGGATCCGGGCGGCTGTGCGCGCCCTCCCCCGGCGGATTCCGGATCCGACACCAAATTCCTTGTAGCAAAAGCGAAGTGACGGTTCGCCAGTTTTCCGGGCCGAGGATCCTTTGACCGTTTTTATCCGTAGCCGATAATGCGACGCATTACCAATTCTTTACTCTTGTACACCGCAACCTTCGGTGCCCTTGGAGGGGTTGTTCAGTACGTCCGCTCACTGGACACGACAATTTCCTCTCCCGTCGAAGGAGCATCATGTCCCTCCCCCTGGCCCGCCGGATCGCCCGTGCCGCGCTTCTCGTCGCGGCAGGCGCAGCCCCCGTGGTCGGTGCGGCCGGCTCCGCCAGCGCAGCAGCCCTCCCGCAGGCCGCCGACCTCGGCGGCGTCTCCCAGCTGGACGGCGCCTCGCTCGGCAGCACCCTCGACAGCGGCGCGCGGCAGGCGACCGGCGTGGCGGGAGAGGCCGGCGGCGAGGCCGTGGCCTCCTCCGTCCCGGCGGCCGGCGAGACCCTCGGCGGCGTCGCCAAGAAGGCGACCCCCGTCGCCCAGCGGGCGGCCGGTGAGACCGCCGGCGGCGCCGGTGAGACCCTCGGCGACGCGGCGACGTCGGTCACCGAGAACGGTCTGCCGACCGACTCCCTCGGTGGCGGCCTGCCCACCGACAAGCTCCCGGTCGACACCCTGCCCCTCCGCTGATCCCAGCCGGTCGGGAAGCACGCTTCACAAGAAGAGGGGCCCGGGGAGTGCGCACTCCCCGGGCCCCTTTTCTTGTGTCCCGCCCGGGAGGCCGACGCGCGCCGGCCTCCCGGGGAGGTCTCAGCCGAGCCGCTTGACCGCGGCCTCCACGCGCTCGTCGGTCGCCGTGAGCGCCACACGTACGAAACTCTCGCCCGCGGGTCCGTAGAAGTCCCCCGGCGCCACCAGGATGCCCAGCTCCGCCAGGTGGGCCACCGTCCGCCAGCACGGCTCGTCGCGGGTCGCCCACAGATACAGGCTCGCCTCGCTGTGCTCGATCCGGAAGCCGTGGCCCTCCAGGGCCGCGCGCAGGGCGGTGCGCCGGGCCGCGTACCGCGCCCGCTGCTCCGCGACGTGGGTGTCGTCGCCCAGCGCGGCGACGGTCGCCGCCTGAACGGGCGCGGGGGTCATCATGCCGCCGTGCTTGCGGATCTGGAGCAGTTCGCCCAGGACGGCCGCGTCGCCCACCAGGAAGGCCGCGCGGTAGCCGGCCAGGTTGGAGCGCTTGGAGAGCGAGTGGACGGCCACGAGGCCCTCGTACGAGCCACCGCAGACGTCCGGGTGGAGTACGGAGACGGGCTCGGCCTCCCAGCCGAGTTCCAGATAGCACTCGTCGCTGAAGAGGAGCACACCGTGCTCGCGGGCCCAGGCGACGATCCGGGTCAGCTCCGCCTTGTCCAGCACACGTCCGGTCGGGTTCGACGGCGAGTTGAGCCAGAGCAGCCTCAGACCCGCCGGGTCGAGTTCGGTGGGGTCCTCGTAGGAGACGGGCTCCGCGTAGCACAGCCGGGCGCCCACCTCGTACGTCGGGTAGGCGAGCTTCGGGTACGCGACCCGGTCGCCTGCGCCGAGGCCGAGCTGGGTCGGCAGCCAGGCCACCAGTTCCTTGGAGCCGACCACCGGCAGGACGTTGGTGTGCGCGACGCCGCGTGCGCCGAGCCGCCGTTCGGCCCAGCCGGTGAGCGCGTCGCGCAACTCGGCCGTCCCCCACACCGTGGGGTAGCCGGGTGAGTCCGCCGCGTCGACCAGGGCGCGCCGGATCAGCTCCGGGACCGGATCGACCGGGGTCCCGACGGACAGGTCCACGATGCCGTCCGGGTGGGCGGCCGCTGTCGCCTTGTAGGGCTCCAGCTTGTCCCAGGGGAAGACCGGAAGTCGCGAAGAGACTGCGGACACGGTGCTCACTTTCTCGACACTGCTCACTTTTCGGTACGCCGGGGAAAACACCGCGGTCCCGTACGGCGGCCTGCCGTACGGGACCGGGAGCCGGGCCCGTCAGTCGTGCTGGGGCTGCGGCGGCAGTGCGGCGATGACGGGGTGGTCACGCTCGATCAGACCGAGCTTGGAGGCGCCACCGGGGGAACCGAGTTCGTCGAAGAACTCCACGTTGGCCTTGTAGTAGTCCTTCCACTCCTCCGGGGTGTCGTCCTCGTAGAAGATCGCCTCGACCGGGCAGACCGGCTCACAGGCGCCACAGTCGACGCATTCGTCCGGGTGGATGTACAAGGACCGTGAGCCCTCGTAGATGCAGTCGACCGGGCACTCTTCGATGCACGCCTTGTCCTTGAGATCCACACAAGGCTGCGCGATGACGTAGGTCACGCTGTCGTTCCTCCTCGATAGGGCGCGGCGGGCCATCTGCGGCTCCGTCCACGGGCGCGCGGGAGCGCGGCGTCGTCGATGCCCGGACCTAGTATCTCCGTTCCTGGGCACGATCCGCACAGGAGGGGCGCACAGAGCTGTGGAATTCACGACCGGGGCCCGGCTGGAGGTCCGAATCACCCCCGCTGACGTGGGTAAACGCGTGTCGGTCCGCCGACTGACCGATGCCGACGACGGCGCGGAGAAGTTCACCGACACGGTCGGGGTTCTCACATCCTGGGACGAAGGTGTGGTCCTCGTCACACGACGCACCGGTGAGACCGTCCGGATCCGGGAGTCCGCGCTCGTCGCGGGCAAGGTCGTCCCGGCCGCGCCGGCCAGGCGGCGGGGACCCGCCGCGTCCTTCCGGGAGCTGACCCGGGTGGCGGCCCGCGCGTGGCAGCCCGTGGAGCGGGAGGCGCTCGGCGAGTGGGAACTGCGGGCCTCGGCCGGATTCACCCGGCGCGCCAACTCGGCGCTGCCGCTGGGCGAGCCGGGAATGCCCCTGGACGAGGCTCTGCGGCACGTACGGAGCTGGTACGGCCGCCGGGACCTGCCGGCGTACATCCAGACCGCCACGGGCGCCGAGGGGACGCAGGAGCGGCTCTGCGCCGAACTGGAGGCGCGGGGCTGGCTGCGGGAGGTGACGGCCGAGATGCGGACGGGCGCGCTCGCGCCCCTGGCGGACGGCCCGGGGGACGACGGCACGGCGCCCGCCGTGCCCGTACGGCTGGAGCGCGCCTGCGACGAGGCGTGGCTCCGCCGCTACCGGCGCTTCGACGAGCCGGGCCCGCACGTGCTGCGCGTTCTCGGCGGCGGGCCGTCCGTGTGGTTCGCGGCGGTGGACGGCGACGACGGTGTACCCGCGGCCATCGGCCGGTGTGTGATCGACGGGCGCTGGGCCGGCTTCATGGCCGTCGAGGTCGATCCCTCGCGGCGGCGACAGGGGCTGGCGAGCGCGGTGATGCGCGCGCTCGCCCGGCGGGCGCTCGACGAGGGCGCGTCCGCCGCGTGGCTCCAGGTCGAGTCGGACAACGACGCGGCCCGCGCGCTGTACGACGGCATGGGATTCACCACGCACCACCTGTACCACCACTTCCGAGCCGCGTGAGGAGCCACGGACCGGCCATGGAACCTGAACCGTCATCGAGCGACCGGCGGGCCGTGTTCGCCGCCGAGGCCCGCGCCGAGCGCCCCGATGTCGCGCTGCTCTGCCTCCTCATCGGTACGGAGGCGGACGCCGGGCTCGACGAGGCCGGGCTGGACGCGGCGCAGATCGAACTCGACCGGCTGGCCGGGATGCTGCCGTTCGGCCTCGGGGGACCGCGCGCCTGGGCCACCGCGCTGGCGGACCTGCTGGGCACGCGCATGGGGTTCCGGGGCACACCGGGCGAGTACCGGCGGCTGGAGGCGTCCCTGCTGCACGAGGTGCTGCGCCGCAGGCGCGGGCTGCCGATCCTGCTGTCCGTGCTGTGGACCGAGGTCGCGCGCCGCGCGGGAGCGCCGGTGTACGGGGTGGCGCTGCCCGGCCACTTCGTGGTCGGCCTCGGCGCGCCCGAGGAACCCGGCCGGCAGGTCCTGGTCGACCCGTACGCGGGCGGCAGGCTTCTGACGCGGGAGGACACCGAGACGCTGGTCACGGGGGCGACAGGGGCCCCTCTGGAGCCCTCGATGCTGAGCCCGGCCGAACCGCTGCACGTCGTGGTCCGTGTCCTGAACAACATCCGCGCGTGGGCCTCGACGCGCCCGGAGCGCGGCGACGTCGCCCTGTGGGGGGTCGAGCTGAGCCTGCTGCTCCCGTCGCACCCGGCCCGGCTCCGTTACGAGCGCGCGCAACTGCTGGTGCGGCGCGGGGAGTTCCTGGCGGGGGCCGCCGAGATGGAGGAGTACGCCGAGGTGGTGGCGGCGGTGGAGCCGTCGACGGCGGACATGATCCGCCACAAGGCGCGGGCGGCCCGCGCGATGCTGAACTGACGGCGGCCGGGCGTACCGGCGGCCGGTCCACGCGAAAGCGGGGGGGGGGGGGGGGGGGGGGGGGGGGGGGTGTGGGGGGGGGGGGGGGGGGGGGGGGGGGGGGGGGGGGGGGGGGGGGGGGGGGCGGGGGGACGAGAGG
>NZ_JBVJNN010000015.1:0-7172 GCF_055583685.1 Streptomyces sp. NPDC104581 | reverse complement strand
ACCCCCCCCCCCCCCCCCCCCCCGCCCACCCCCCCCCCCCCCCCCCCCCCCCCCCCCCCCCCCCCCCCCCCCCCCCCCCCCCCCCCCGCTCCGGGACGTGAGGTCGGTCCTGTGGCGGGGTCCGGAAAGGTCCAGCCCGGCCCGCGGCGCCCGGCGCGGCAGCGGACGCCGCCGAATCCGCCCTCGCGGGCTTGACGGCGCTGCCTCCCGGGCCCGCCCCAGGGGTGTCCAGGGTCTGTCGTGTGGATCTTGCCGGGCTCACGTACCCCGGCACGCGCGCCTCCCCCGTAGCCCCCGGAGGGGGCACGGGAGGTGCCCCCCGCGTTGGCGGCGGCGGAGGCACGGCTCCTCCGCCTTGCGATCGCACGCACCGGACCCCGCTCACTCATCCGGCCCGATCCGAACGACAGACCCTAGCCCTGCGGGTCGAGGTCGATCTCGGCGGTGCGTTCCGCCGGGGTCGTGCCCAGCAGCGGCTTCTGCATCGCCTGCGCCACGTCCGCCGCCGAGACCGGGTGTTCCTTGCCGTCCGCCTTGGTGATGGTGAGGCCGTCGAAGACGCCGTCCAGCAGTTCCTCGATCGCTCCCCGGTCGTAGACCTCGACCAGCTTGCCGTCGATCGCCTTCATGGAGAGGATCTGCGGCAGCGAGCGGTCGGGGCCGAACTGGATCTGCCTGCCACCCGCCTTTATCGTGATCAGACCCGACATCGCCGGCTCCGCGAACTCCTTCATCGCGCGGTCGAGTTCCGCCTGGTCGATGGTCGGTTCGCGGGAGCTGATGGGCAGTTCGACACTGTTGGGCTCGCCCGTCTCGACCTGGGCGCGGTAGGCGTCTTTCACCGAGATCATCGAGCGTTCGACGTCAAGTGCCTTGCCCGCCTTGCCGGGTACGGGAACGGCCTTGCCCGGCTCGAACCTGATCGTGCCGTCGGCCGCCGAGCCCGATTCGCCCGCCAGATCGGTGAGCGCGACGCGCAGCTTCTCGTCGTCGACCGGCATCACCGGCTCGGTGACCCGTTCGCCGCCGAAGAGTGAGCTGATCACGGAGACCGGGTTGTAGTCGCTGCCCGCGGCGTTGCGGACGGTGGCCTGGCTGTCGAGGCTGAGCCCCGCCTTGTCGGGCCCGAGCTCCTCCTTCTTGCCGCCGACGGAGAGCTGGAGCGGTGTGGTCGAGCGCTCGCCGAGGGCCGCGTCGAGCTTGTCCACCGCGTCGTCGCGGGTGCCGCCGCCGATGTCCACGCCGAGCACGGTGGTGCCCTTCGGGACGTCGGAGTGGTTCAGGAGCAGTCCGGCGCCGTAGGCGATCGCGACCAGCGTGACGAGGCCCACGCCGAGCCCCATCAGCTTGGAGCGCCCCTTCTTCTTGGGAGGCGGGCTGGTGGTCCGCGCGGGCGACGTGCCGGAGCCGGGGCCCGCGGGCGCGCCGGCCGACGGTCCCGGCGGGCCGGGGAAGTCGGGCGACGAGAAGTCGGGATTGCCCCCGCCGTGGGACGAGGGCCCCGCCGACATGGGACCGCCGGCCGACGGACCGGGGGGCGCGGGCAGTTGGCCGTCCTGGAGCCGTCCCCCGGACAGGTCGGCGCGCGGCACCGGCCCCGTCTGGGAACCGGCGGACGGGAACGGCGAGCGGCTCTCCGACGGCACGACCGGGATACCGCTGGTGAGCGTGTCGCCCGAGACGTGCGGGCCGGGCCCGGCGGGCTCGGGGGCCGGCTGCTGCGGGGTCAGTATGGCGGTGTCGTCGGACATGCGCGGCCGTCCGCCGCGGTCGTCCCGGTCGTCACGTCCGGCCGGTGCGGCCGGTGCCGCGGAGGCGCCCAGATCGGCGCCCGGCGGCAGGTCCAGGAAGGCGAGCGACGACGTGCCGCTCGCGGGGCCCGTGGTCGGCCCGTCGGGCGCGCCGGTGCCGTACGCCGGGGTGGAGCCGCTGCCCGGCGGCATGAAGGCGTTGCCGCCCGGGGCCGGGGGACGCGGTGTGCCCGCGCCGCCGCGGGTGTCCGGCCCGGAGTCGGAGCCGTACGGCTGGTCGGACCGTCCGCCCGTGCCCGCGCCGGATCCGGGGGCCGTCACGGCGGCTCCCGCGCCCATCGCGCCCCCGAGCGTGCCCCCGCTCGGGGGCTTGCGCGGCGCGAACCAGTCGCTCGTGGCGGGTTTGTCCGCCGGCGCGTCCGCTTCGGGCACGCCGGTGTCGGGCGCGGCGCCGGCACGCGGCGCGCCGCCCGTGTCGTCCGCGCCCCGGCCCGGCCGCTCCGGCGGACCGGCGGGTCCGGCCTGTCTGGACGGACCGCCGTCGGCGTCGCTCATGGGCGTGCGCATGACGACCGGCGGAATCGGCCGCGAACCCGGGATGTTGATCCGGATGCGCGTGGTCAGCGTGGTCTCGGTCTTCGGCTCGTCCGGCTGTGCCGGGGCCTCGGCTGTCTCCTCCGGAGCGCCCTGCTCAGGGTGCGGCGACGGATACTGGCGGGATCCGTACGGCGGTGTCCCCGAGGGGTACGCGGCTCCGCCGCGCCCCTGGGGCCCGGAGGACGAACTGTCAGTTTCACGGCTCAAAGCAAGTTCTCCCGGGTTGGCTCCGCCGCCCGTTCTTACTGGTACTCAACTGTGTGGGTCCCCAAGCCGGAGGCCAGGGGACGGCCCGGAGCGCGCACCACCATACTGTCCTGCGCCGGACCACACCCGACGACCGGGGGAAGCGTTTATTCCACCCACCGTACGGAGAGGGTCAATTCGGGCCGAGGGGTACTGGACGGGCTCGTCACTTTCCAAGTCGGCGGGACTCGGCGACCGGTTGCGGTGACCGCGACATGGTGGCACACATCACAGCCACCATCGCACCGCCCAGCAGATAGACGACCGGTCCCAGGCCGGCGGCGAAGACGCCGTCGCCCTCCGGGCGCCCGAGGCTCAGTCCGATGACGGCGATCAGCCAGCCCGCGGCGGCCACGCCGACGCCGACCGGGGTTCCGGTGGCGATCCTGCCTCCGTAGAAGAGGCCCGCGGAGCCGAGCAGCGCGAGGATCAGACCGCCCGGGAACAGAC
Source organism: Streptomyces sp. NPDC104581 (assembly GCF_055583685.1). Classification (NCBI taxonomy): domain Bacteria; kingdom Bacillati; phylum Actinomycetota; class Actinomycetes; order Kitasatosporales; family Streptomycetaceae; genus Streptomyces; species Streptomyces sp. NPDC104581. Next base: position 4,128 of record NZ_JBVJNN010000015.1, on the reverse strand, counting down.
CGCCCTGCACCAGGGCGCCCGCCGTACCGACCACCGCCCCGAGGATCAGGAGACCGAGGTACGCGGCGATACGGCCGGGTCCTGGCGGGGCCGCGAGCCGTGCGCCGGGCGCACCGCCCCCCGCCGCTCCCGCACCGGAGGCACCGCCTGTCACACCACCCGCACGAGTCACCGCGTCCGCGCGGGTCGCACCCGCACGGGCACCACCCCGGCCCCCTGACGCCGCCTTCGCACCCGCCGTCCCGTCCGCACCCGCCGCCTCGTTCGCACCGGACGCCGCCTTCGGGCGGCGCTCACGGCCGGCGCGGCCCGCGCCGTCACGCCCGCTCCCGCGCCCGCTCACACGCCCACCCCGGCGAAGAGGTCCGTCTCACGCGCACCGGCGTCCGCGCCGGAGGCGCCGGCCACCAACTGGTAGTACTCCGTGGTGAAAAGCGGCTGTCCCAGGCCGTTGGAGAGCGCGAAGAAGGCGCCGTCCACCACGATCTGGGTCTCGTGGGCGCGCATCGCCGCCGCCTTGTGCGCCGCGTACGCCGTCCCGTCGATCTCCGCCGTGATCTCGGCGTCGTCCACCACACCGGGCACGTCCCCGACGTCCGCGACGCCCCCGAACTCCGGCCCGGAGGCGCGCAGTCGGGCGAAGCCCTCCTCGGCGGCCGAGCGCGGCACCCGGTTCCAGTAGATCTTCGCGATCGCGTGCGGGTCGCCGAGCGCGGGCCGGAAGCCGGCGTCGGCCGCCAGCGCGGCGGCGCGCGTGGCCACACGGTGGGTCTGGATGTGGTCGGGGTGGCCGTAGCCGCCGTGCGGGTCGTACGTGACCAGCACCTGCGGCCGAACGGAGCGGATCACCTCGACCAGGTACCCGGCCGCGGTGTCCACGTCGGCGCCCCAGAAGGCGTCCGCGCGGTCGTTCTGCGCAAGGCCCATCATCCCGGAGTCGCGGAACCGCCCCCGGCCGCCGAGCAGCCGGTGGTCGGTGACGCCGAGTTCCCGCATCGCCGCGGCGAGTTCGCCCTCGCGGTGGGCCCCGAGCGCGCTGGAGGCACCCGTCGGCTCGCCGCCGGGCGCCAGATGGGCGAGCGAGGGCGGGACGACCTCGCCCTCCTCACCGAGTGTGCAGGTCACCAGGGTGACCCGGGCGCCCTCGGCCGCGTACCTGGCCATCGTGGCGCCGTTGTTGATCGACTCGTCGTCGGGGTGCGCGTGGACCAGGAGCAGACGACGCTCGGGAAGATCGGTCATGCGCACAGCGTACGAGGCTGGCTCCCGCGCGGACGCCCGCGGGACGGGCGCGCGTGGGGCGGGCGTGGGGCGGGCCGGCCCGGAGGACACCCCCTAGAACTGGATGTCGCCGATCATCCCCGCCACGTTGCTGGTCAGTTCGGTGATGGTGGGAGCCACCGAGGAGCTGGCCAGGTAGAAGCCGAGTAAGACGCAGACGAACGCGTGTCCACCTTTCAGCCCGGATTTCCGGACCAAGAGGACGACAATGATCGCCAGCAGCACCACCGCCGAAATCGAGAGTGCCACGGCGGTTCACCTCCACAGATGTTCGGCGGATATTCGATCGGGACGAGCAACACGCATGTGCCGGCGGGTACATACCCACTTGGCGCTATGGATCATAACTATCCGGCGGAACGCATCGATCGGTGCACGGCAGCACACGGGGGCGCACGAACGGCTGGGACGGACGCTAGGTTCGGTCGTATGACCTCAGGGCAACAACTCTCGTTTCCTCGCCAGTACGCAAGGACCCAGCGGTTCACGCTCGGTGCTCCGCGCGCCTTCACGGTGTCCCCCGACGGTTCGCGGGTGGTCTTCCTCCGGTCCGCATCGGGGACGGACCGCACGAACCGTCTGTGGGTGCTCGACCTCGACGACGGACCGGGTACGCCGCGCGAGCGGATCGCCGCCGACCCGGAAGCCCTGATGGCGGGCACACCCGAGGAACTCTCGGCCGAGGAGCGCGCCCGCCGGGAGCGGAGCCGTGAGGGATCCTCCGGCATCGTCGGCTACGCGACCGACGCCGCGGCCGAGTTGGCGGCCTTCGCGCTCTCCGGGCGGCTGTTCACGGCGGAGCTGCGCGCGGGGACGGCGCGCGAACTGCCCGTACCGGGGCCGGTGATCGACCCGCGGCCGTCGCCGGACGGGCGGCACGTCGCGTACGTGGCCGGGGGCACGCTGCGGGTGACGGGCTCCGAGGGGGACGGCGACCGCGCGCTGGCGGCTCCGGAGGACGGGCAGACCACCTACGGTCTGGCTGAATTCATCGCCGCCGAGGAGATGGCCCGCTCGCGCGGTTTCTGGTGGTCCCCGGAGTCGGACCGGCTGCTGGTGGCGCGGGTCGACGGGGCGGACGTCCAGCGCTGGTGGATCGCCGACCCCGCGCACCCGGACCGTGAACCGTCGACGATCGCCTATCCCTCGGCCGGCACACCCAACGCCGACGTGCGGCTTTTCCTGATCGGCCTGGACGGTTCGCGTACGGAGGTGGTCTGGGACCGGGTCCGGTCGCCGTATCTCGCGGCCGTCCACTGGTCGTCGGCGGGTGAGCCGCTGCTGCTCGTCCAGGCGCGGGACCAGCGCGGTCAGCACTGTCTGGCGGTCGACACGGCGACTGGTGAAACACGGCTCCTCGCGGAGGAGACGGACCCGGCCTGGCTTGAACTGGTCTCCGGCGTACCGGCCCTGGCGCCCGGCGGTGAGCTGGTGCGGGTGGTGGACATCCCGGACAGCGAGGACGGCCGGGGCGGTACGGACGGCGCGGACGCCGGTGGCGGCGCGCGGGTCCTGTTCGTCGGCGACCGGGCCCTGACCGGACCGGAGTTGCAGCTGCGCGCGGTGCTCGACATCGGCGAACGGGACGTGCTCGTGTCGGCGGCGGCGGGCGTCGCGGCCGAGTCTCCCGAGACCGGCGAGATCCACGTCTACCGCGTGCCCTACGGCGACGGCGGCGGGGTGCCCGCCGGGGCGCACGAGACCGGGGAGCCCGCCCCCCGGGGCCCCGAGCGCGTCTCCGAGGGCGTGGGAGTGCACACCGCGGTCCGCGCGGGCGCCGTCATGGTGATGGCGTCGGCGCGGCCCGACGTCAGCGGGACGGTGGTGCGCGTGACGCGGGAGGGCAAGCAGCTGGCCGTCGTCACCTCGTACGCGCAGCAGCCGAATCTCGCCCCGCGTGTCCAGCTCACGGAGGGGGGCGCACACCGAATTCCGTGCGCCGTTCTGCTCCCCACCAGCTACCGGGAGTCGGACGGTCCGCTTCCGGTGCTGCTGGATCCCTACGGCGGACCCCATGGCCAGCGGGTGCTGGCCGCGCACAACCCGTACCTCACGTCACAGTGGTTCGCCGACCAGGGCTTCGCCGTCGTCGTCGCGGACGGCCGGGGCGCTCCGGGCCGCTCCCCCGGCTGGGAGAAGGCGGTCAAGGACAATCTGGCGCTCACCCTGGACGACCAGATCGAGGCGCTGGAGGCGCTCGCCGAACGGTTCCCGCTGGACCGGTCGCGGGTGGCCATCCGCGGCTGGTCGTACGGCGGTTATCTCGCCGGGCTGGCCGCGTTGCGCCGCCCCGACGTCTTCCACGCGGCGATCGCGGGCGCGCCGGTCACCGACTGGCGGCTGTACGACACCCACTACACGGAGCGCTATCTGGGCGATCCGGCGACGGCGGCCGAGGTCTACGCGGCCAACTCGCTGGTCACCGATGACGGGCTGTCGGAACCGGCCGGCCCCGCACGGCCGCTGATGGTCATCCACGGTCTGGCGGACGACAACGTCGTGATGACGCACACGCTGCGGCTGTCGTCGGCCCTGCTGTCCGCGGGCCGGCCGCACGAGGTGCTGCCGCTCACCGGGGTGACGCACATGACGCCCCAGGAGCAGATCGCGGAGAACCTGCTGCTGCTCCAGGTGGACTTCCTGAAGCGTTCACTCGGGATGGCGTAGGGGCGGGGCCCGCACACCGCACACCGCCGCCCGGCCGCCCTCACCAGCCGGGCGGTGGCGGCGAGGGGGGGGGGGGGGGGGAAGGAAGCGCGGACGCGCCTCCTTGCCCGGTGGGGGGGGTGGGTTCTCCCCGCTCTTCCTGCCGTCCCCTCACCCTCGAGTTCCACCTTTTCCCCTGAG
>NZ_JBVJNN010000014.1:92743-160377 GCF_055583685.1 Streptomyces sp. NPDC104581 | reverse complement strand
CACCCGAAGGCTTCATCGTTCGACTTGCATGTGTTAAGCACGCCGCCAGCGTTCGTCCTGAGCCAGGATCAAACTCTCCGTGAATGCTTACCCGACCCGAAGGTCCGGTGGACACCACGAGAGCGGAACAACCAGTCGGAATAAGACCGGTCGTTCACAGCGTCCTCGCTGTGTTTCTATCAAAGGAACCTCAACCCAATCCACATGATGCGGACGAGGTCGGGGTATCAACATATCTGGCGTTGACTTTTGGCACGCTGTTGAGTTCTCAAGGAACGGACGCTTCCTTCGGTCCCGTCACCGGGCCCCTCCGGGCTTTCCCTTCGGTCCTACTGTCTTGCTGTTGTGCTGTCTTGCGTTTCCGACTCTATCAGAACCTTTCGGCGCCTGATTCCCAGTCAGCGGGTTTGTCTTTCCGGCCCTGCGGCCGTTCCGACGAGTGAGACTTTAGCGGAACCGTTCCCCCGAAGCTAATCGGGGTTCGCGTCCCTTCGAACGCGGATTCCTCATTTCGCAAAAGCACGCGCGAAAGCATAGCGACCGGATGTCGCATGTTTGCAGTGATCTTGCGGAATGACCGTCCGGGGATCGACCGGGGTCGATGCTCACGTCGGACAGCTTGGAGGACATTACTTTCGCGTCCGGGACGTGTCAACTTGGGGTCGGCGGGGTAGCGGGCGCGTGCCCTGGCACCCATGACCACGCATGTGTGCGACTTCAGCCGGCGGGCCGTCTGACGGCGGCCCGCTGACACGTATGCGATCAACGGCCTCCGTTCCGGTGGCCGTCGCGTTTCTCCCCCTTGTCGGAGGTTCGGGAGCCCGGCCCTGCGGCGGCGGCTCCGAACAGAAGGGGGACGACAGAGATGACGCGGATCTTCAGCGGGGTCAGGCCGACCGGCCATCTGACACTGGGCAACCGCCACGGGGCCGTGCGCAGGTGGGCGGAGGTGGATCAGTACCGGGCGGATGCCTTGTTCGGCATCGTCGACCTGCACGCCCTGACCGTCGAACACGATCCGGCCCGTGTGCGCAGACTCAGTCGGCAGGCCGCCACGCGGCTGCTGTTGCCCGCCGGCTGACGGGGGCCGGGGGCGGGAGGCGGTCAGCCGTTGCCGGAGGCGAGTTCGCGGCTGCGGTCGCGGGCCGCCTCGATCGCGGCGATGAGGGCGGCCCGTACGCCGTGGTTCTCCAGTTCGCGGATGGCGCTGATGGTGGTGCCGGCCGGGGAGGTCACGGCCTCGCGGAGCTTCACCGGGTGCTCGCCGCTGTCGCGCAGCATGACCGCGGCGCCGATGGCGGCCTGGACGATGAGGTCGTGGGCCTGGGCGCGGGGCAGGCCGAGGAGGATGCCTGCGTCGGTCATCGCCTCGACCAGGAAGTAGAAGTACGCCGGGCCGGAGCCGGAGAGGGCCGTTGCCGCGTCCTGCTGGGACTCCGGGACGCGGGCGGTCTTGCCGACGCCGCCGAAGATCTCGTCGGTGTGGTTGAGGTCGGCGGCGGTGGCGTGGCTGCCGCCGGAGATGACGGACATGCCTTCATCGACGAGAACGGGGGTGTTGGGCATGACGCGTACGACGGAGATACCGGTGGTGAGGCGTTCCTCGATGAAGGCCGTGGGGATGCCCGCGGCGGCGCTGATGACCAGCCGGTCGGCGGTGACGTGGGGGGCGAGTTCGTCGAGGAGTTTGCCCATGTCCTGGGGCTTCACGGTGAGGATGAGCGTGTCGGCGCGTTTGGCGGCTTCGGCGTTGGTGACCGGTTCGACGCCGTAGCGGTCCCGGAGCTGGGAGGCGCGTTCGGCGCGGCGGGTGGTGACGAGCAGGTCGGCGGGGCGCCAGCCGGCGCGGATCATGCCGCTGAGGAGGGCTTCGCCGATCTTGCCGGTACCGAGCACTGCGATGGTCTTGGTCATGCGGGGTCACCTCGCCGGTGGGTGGTGCTGGCGCCTGTCCTCTGGATCAGGTCCGAGCCGTCGTACGGAACGTCCTGGCCCATCCTCGCACCGGCGACGGGGACGGGCCGGGGTTGTCCGGGTGTCGGAACGGCGCGGTGGCCCGGACCGGTCGGCCGGGTCGCCCGGGGTCTACGCGGTGCGGCGCCGGAGGGTCGCCGCGCCGAGGGCGAGGACCAGGACCGCGCAGCCGGCGACGATCACGATGTCGCGTACGAAGGTGCCGGTGACTTCGGTGTGGCGCAGGACCTCGTTCATTCCGTCGACGGCGTAGGACATGGGCAGGACGTCGGAGACCGCTTCGAGGACCGGGTGCATGTTCTCGCGTGCGGTGAACAGTCCGCAGAGGAGGAGTTGGGGGAAGATCACCGCCGGCATGAACTGCACCGCCTGGAATTCGGACGAGGCGAAGGCGGAGACGAAGAGTCCGAGCGCCGTGCCGAGCAGGGCGTCGAGGAGCGCGACCAGCAGGAGCAGCCAGGGCGAGCCGACGACGTCCAGGCCGAGGCCCCAGACGGCGAGGCCGGTGGCGAGCAGGGACTGGACGATCGCGAGGGCTCCGAAGGCGAGGGCGTAGCCGGCGATGAGGTCGGCCTTGCCGATGGGAAGGGCGAGGAGGCGTTCGAGTGTGCCGGAGGTGCGCTCGCGCAGCGTGGCGATGGAGGTGACCAGGAACATCGTGATCAGCGGGAAGATGCCGAGGAGTGAGGCGCCGATGGAGTCGAAGGTGCGTGCGTCGGCGTCGAAGACGTAGCGCAGGAGGAAGAGCATCACGCAGGGGACGAGGATCATCAGCGCGATGGACCGGGGGTCGTGGCGGAGCTGGGTCAGGACCCGGGCGGCGGTGGCGAGGGTCCGGGCGCCGGAGAAGGCGCGGGGTGCGGGGCCCGGCGGCGGGGTCACGGCGGGGGCCGGGGTCGAAGCCGGGGTCGGGGTCTCGGCGGTGGTCATCGCTGGGTCTCCCGGAGTGCGTGGGTGTCGGCCTCGTCGACGAGGTGGAGGAAGGCTTCTTCGACCGTCCCGGAGCCGTTCCGGGCGCGCAGGGCGTCGGGGGTGTCGTCGGCCAGGATCTCGCCGTCGCGCATGAGGAGGAGGCGGTGGCAGCGTTCGGCCTCGTCCATCACGTGGGAGGAGACGAGGAGGGTGGCCGCGCGGTCGGCGGCGATGCGGTGGAAGAGTTCCCACAGGTCGCGCCGGAGTACGGGGTCGAGGCCGACGGTCGGTTCGTCGAGCACGAGGAGTTCGGGCGTGCCGAGCAGGGCGACGGCGAGGGAGACGCGGTTGCGCTGGCCGCCGGAGAGCCGCCCGGCGAGGGCGTCGGCGTGGGACGCGAGGTCGACGTCGGCGATGGCGCGGTGGACGGTCTCGTCGCGGGCGTCGCGGCGGGAGCGTCCGGGGTCGAGGATCGCCGCGAAGTAGTCCAGATTCTGACGGACCGTCAGGTCGTCGTACACGGAAGGCGCCTGGGTGACATAGCCGATGCGGGCGCGGAGCGTGGCGTCGCCGGCGGGGCGGCCGAGGACGTCCAGGGTGCCGGTGACCTGTGCCTGGGTGCCGACGACGGCGCGCATCAGCGTGGACTTGCCGCAGCCGGAGGGGCCGAGGAGGCCGGTGATCCGGCCGGGCGGTACGGCGAAGTCGAGGTCGCGCAGCACGGTGCGGTCGCCTCGTACGACGCGCAGACGGCGGGCACGGATGGCGGCCCCGGGTTTATTCATCATGCGATGAATACTGCTCCCGTCCGCGCCGCACCGTCAAGGGCGGGGCTTACCCGGTGCCGGGGACGAGCGGCAGCAGACCCGGGTGGCGCGACGCCGTCCGCAGGACGGCGACCGTCGAGCGGACGATGCCCTCCTTCACGTACGCCGCCGTGCGGCCGGTCAGCACCCGGTCGCGCGGCGAGTCGTCGGGCCGGACGAACTGGACCAGCCCGTCACGGCGGCCGAGGCTCAGACACTGGAGGCGGTAGGAGAAGTCCAGCGGTTCCGGTTCCTCGCCCCGCAGTTCGGCGATGATCGAGGCGGCGGCCCGCGAGCCGCCGGGAAGGGCGGCGGCGCATCCCATGCGCAGCGGGCCGGCGGCGGCGCTGTGCCCGGCCGCCGAGTCGCCCACCGCGTACACCTCGGGATGCGACACGGACCGCATCGCCGCGTCGACCTCGATCCGTCCCCCGGCGTCGGTGGCGATCCCGGCGGCGAGCGCCGGTTCGGTGTTGGGGGTCATGGAGGCGGCCCAGACGACGACGTCGGTGTCGATGTCCTCGGGGCCGGCGATACGGCGGCCCTCCTCGACGGCCACGTTCAGGGCCGCGAGCACCGTCCGGACGTGGGCGCGGCCCCGGTCCGAGAGCCCCGCTCCGACGACGCCCTCCGTGAGGAGGCCGACGCGCCGGCCCGGGTGGGTCTCCGCGAGCTCGGTGGCCAGCTCGATCCCGGTGAGGCCGCCGCCGACGACGGTCAGGGCGCCTGGCCCGTTCTGGAGGCGGCTGCGCAGCTCGGTGCCGGACTCGACGGTGTACACGCGGTCCTGGTCGCCGGCGCCGACTGACCGGGTGCGGCTGCCGAGGGCGAGGACCAGCCGGTCGTAGGGAAGGCCCCGGCCGTCGTCGGTGCGGACCTCACGGGTGCCCGGGTCGACGGCGGTCGCGCGCGAGGCGACATGGACGATGCCGGTCGAGCGGAGGAACGGGCCGAGGGGGTGGGTGACATCGGGGCGTCCGGCGGCGCGTTGGTGCAGCCGGACGCGTTCGGTGAACCGGTCGGCGGGGTCGACGAGGGTGACGTGGGCGTGCGGGGCCAGGCGCAGCGCGCACATCAGCCCCGCGTAGCCCGCGCCGACCACGACGACCCGCTTCCTTCCGCCGTCGGCGGCCGGGCCGCCCGGTGCGGCGGAGAAGGCTGCGGGCGAGGGGGAGGCGTCGTTGGGTGTCATACAAGGAAGACGAACCGGGGCGCCCGAATGCGACAGTGATCGCGGTCACAGGCTCCCGAGATCGAGGTGGCGCAGTTTCTCCGGGTTGATCACGGCGTCGACCTCGGTGATCAGCCCGCCGTGCACGTTGAAGCCGAAGACGGCGCTCTGCCCGCCGACGGGGTCGATCAGCACCACTCCCGGGGAGCCGTTCACCTCCCGTACGAGGGCGTGCATCGTCTCGGGGTCGAAGTCGCGCATGAGGCGCCGGGTGAAGCGGACGACCTTCTCGTCGCCGATGATCGGCAGCCGGGCCGCCATGACCTTGCCGCCGCCGTCCGAACGCCACACCACCTCGGGGTCGAGGATCTCCAGCAGACCGTCGAAGTCCCCGCCGAGCACGGCCGACAGGAACGCGTCGACGGCGCGCCGGTGTTCGCCCCGGTCGACGGAGCGGCGGGGCGCCTCGGCCCGCACCCGCTGGCGGGCACGGGAGGCCAGCTGCCGTACGGAGTCGGGTGTGCGGCCCACCACCTCCGCGATCTCCTTGAACGGCACGGCGAAGACGTCGTGCAGGATGAACGCGGTCCGTTCGGCGGGCGTCAGCCGCTCCAGCACGGTGAGCAGGGCGAGCCCGACGGACTCGTCCAGCGTGACCCGGTCCTCGGGTCCGCTCTCGGTGACCAGCGGCTCGGGCAGCCACGGTCCGACGTAGGACTCGCGGCGGGCGCGCGCGGAGCCGAGCTGGTCGTAACAGAGCCGGCTGACGACCGTCGTCAGATACGCCTTCGGATCGTCCACCTCGCCGTCGGGGAGCTGCTGCCAGCGCAGCCAGGTCTCCTGGACGGCGTCCTCGGCGTCGGCGACGGATCCGGTGATGCGGTAGGCGATGCCCCACAGCCTCTTGCGCTGCCGCTCGAATTCGGCCAGATCGGCCATGAGCCGGTGCTCCTCTCCCCTGCCGGTGTCAGGCCCGGGACAAGGGGCCCTGTGAGACAGACGACACGGGAGGTCGAAGTGTGACAGTCAGCTCGACGACGTACGCCTCCTCGACCAGCCCGGAGGGAAAGACCGTGCGCAGTTCGGCGCGTTCACCGGCCAGACAGGCCGCCGTGGCGTCGTCGCCCAGCACCCGGAAGAGGGAGTGGCTGCCGAGGTTGGCGAGGTGGGTGTCGAGCGGGACGGTGCGCATCCAGCGCAGCTCGCGCCGTACGGCCGGCGGACCGTCCGGCAGGTCGTCGGCGCGGCGGCCGTCCGAGCTGTGCGCCCCGTCGCCGGCGACCAGGTGCAGCCGCCGCTCCTGCGCGGCGATCCAGGGCACGGCGCGGTCGGCGACGTTCCACCACAGGGCGAGCGCGCCGCCGGGCCGCAGCACGCGCAGGGCCTCGGGGACGGAGCGGGCCGGGTCGGTCCAGTGCCAGGACTGGGCGTACGTCACCAGGTCGACGGAGGCGTCCGCGATCGGCAGGGCGTCGCCGAAGGCCCTGACCAGCGGGGTGCCGGGCAGGGTACGGCGGAGTCGCGCGGCCATGCCGGGGCCCGGTTCGGCGGCGGTGACTTGGGCGCCGCGCTCCCGCAGCAGGCGGGTGGCGATACCGGTCCCGGCGCCGACGTCCAGGACACGGGAGCCCCGCAGTGAGCGGCCGGCGAGCTCCTCGACGGCGTCGAGGAGGGCCGGCGGATAGCCGGGCCGCGCGGCGTCGTACTGGCCGGCGACGACATCGAAGGAGAGCGCGCGATCGGTCATGGGTCCGTCCTGACGCGTGGGATGTTCTCGGCCGCCGGACCGGCTCGTCGGATCCGCCGGGGTCCGCCTGCGGCCGGTGGGGGACGGCCGGTCGGTCATCCGCGCCCGCCGCGCTTGCCCTTGCGGGCGGCCGGGTTGCGCGTACGGGTGGTGCGCCGGCGTCGGTGGCGGGTGAGGGCCGCCTCGTACTCGGCACGGCGGAGCCCCTCTCCCGGTGCCTCGGCCAGTGAGCGCAGGAAGTACGCCGTCAGCGAGCCGATGAAGCCGATCGTCTTGAGGCTGCGCAGCGACTCGTCGCCCGCGGGGTCGGCGGGGCGTTTCGAGAAGCCTTCCCAGGTCTTGCGGAAGGCTATGGCGCTGCACACCGCGAACATCACGATGACGAGCACGCCCACGAAGGACCCGGCCTTCGCGATCTCCAGGCCCTCGAAGGCGAAGCGCAGCAGGAAACACCCGCCGACGGCGGCGGCCAGAGATCCGGCGGAGACGGCGACCCGGCGCAGCGCGTACCCGCTGCCGCGCCCGACCCAGGTCGTGCCGAAGAAACGGACCGGCTCGGGCCGGGGGCCGGCCCCACCGACACCGCCGCCGACACCGCCGCCACCGTCCGTGCTCTCGCTCCGGCTCTGATCCCGCCCCTGCCCCTGGCTCTCGCTCACCGGACGATTGTCCCAGTGAGCGGGGGCCGGGCCGGGACCGGGCCGGGTGCGGGGCCCGGCTCAGGCACAGCGCGGCGCGACGTACCCGTCACTCCCTGTTCTGACGTAGGCGTCGGAGACGAACTCCCCATTGGCGATGTTGTCCCAGATCTTCGACGTCCCGTACGGCCCGGACACCGACTCGCCCGTCTTCTGGCAGTTGACCGGGACCCTGGCGTCGTACGGCAGGACGCGGACCAGCCGGTACTGCGTGCCCGGCCCCGAGCGCACGTTGACGCGGTAGCCCGGCGCGACGGGGTATCTGACGCCCGACGCGGCGAGTGTGCCCGCCCCGGCGTCGGCCCCACCCGCCTCGGCGCCCGCGCCCTTCTCCCGGCTCCCGCCGACCTCTTCCGCCCCTTCAACAGTCATCGCTGCGCTCCCCCTCGGTGATCTTGTTGAATGTTCACTCTCTGCGACGCGCAGGCTAGCAAGACCCTTCAGCCACAGCCGCACCTTCGACTAGGCTCCGTGAGTCGCGCGCTCGCAGAAGCGACACGGGGGACACACACATGGAATACGCCGGGAGTTACCGCCTTGAGGTCTGCCTCGGCTCCGGCGGCATGGGCGTCGTGCATCTCGCGCGCTCCGCGTCGGGGCTGCGCCTCGCCGTGAAGGTGGTGCACCAGCAGTACGCGGCGGACCCGGAGTTCCGGGCCCGCTTCCGTCAGGAGGTCGCCGCAGCGCGCCGCGTCAGCGGTGCGTTCACCGCGCCCGTCGTGGACGCGGACCCGGATGCCGAACGGCCCTGGATGGCCACCTCGTACATCCCGGGCCCGACCCTGGCCGAGCAGGTCAGGAACAACGGCCCCATGGCCCCGGCCGAGTTGCGCCGGCTGACGGCGGGGCTCGCCGAGGCGCTGCGGGACATCCACCGGGCCGGTGTCGTCCACCGCGACCTGAAGCCGGGCAACGTACTCCTCACGGACAACGGTCCCAAGGTCATCGACTTCGGGATCTCACGGCCGGTCGACAGCGATCTGCGCACCGAGACGGGCAAGTTGATCGGCTCGCCGCCGTACATGGCGCCGGAGCAGTTCCAGCGCCCGCGTGAAGTGGGGCCCGCGGCCGACGTGTTCGCGCTGGGCTCGCTGCTGGTGCACGCGGCGACCGGCCGTGGGCCGTTCGACTCCGACAGCCCGTACATCGTCGCCTACCAGGTGGTGCACGACGAGCCGGATCTGGTCGGCCTGCCCGCCGATCTGGCGCCGCTGGTCGGGCGCTGCCTCGCGAAGGACCCGGGGAAACGTCCCACGCCGGACGAGATCATGTCGGAGCTCCGGCCGCCGTCGTACGAGGCGGACGCCTTCATACCGGCTCAACGCCGTTCCGTGGAGCGGCCGTTGTCCACCCCGGCCGGTGAGCGGCGCACCCATGTCGGTGCGCGGTCGCCGGCCGGACGCGGGTCCGCCCCGAATCCGGCGGCAGCCCCGGCGGGCCCCGCCACGGAGTCCGGCCCGGGGCCGGAACGCGGCGCGCGCCGGGACACGGAGCGGGACACGGCGGAGCCGGACACCGGGGCCGGCCGTCGGCGGCGGGCCAGATGGCCGGCGCTCGCGATCGGCACCGTCGTGCTCGTGTACGGCGGCCTCTGGGCCGCACAGGGCTTCGGCGACACCCGGACACCGCCCGCCGGCCCGGCGGGCTCCGGCGCGGTGGAGGCCGCGGGCGCGGCCTTCGAGCCGTGGCGGGCCCCGTCCATCGGGGACGCCGCCGAGCGGGGCGCCGCTCCGGCGTGTGCGTACACACCGAGCCTCTCCGGCGTCTCGGCGACGCTGCTCTGCTCCACGCGGGGCGTCGCCGCGGCGCGGCTCGACCCCGCCGACGGGCGGGTGATCTGGTCGCGGGGCGCGGACACCGACGGCTCGGACGTGCCCGTCGTCTCCGGTGGCCTGGTCCACGTTGTCACCACCGCGCCGAAGGGCGCGCGGCTGCGGGCGTACGCGAAGGACGACGGGGCCGAGGTCTGGAGCAAGAGGCTCTCCGGTTACCGGGGCGGCGTGCACCACACCGACGACAGCGCGCTGCTCGTGCACGACGACGGGCGGGCGGAGGCGCTGGACAGCTCGACGGGCGCGACGCGCTGGGAGCGCCGGCTGCCGGGGCACTCCGATCCCGTCCTCTCCTCGCACAGCGCGGCGACCGGGCACTCCTACGCCGCCGAGCAGTCGGGCGACGGCCGCACCACGCTGGTCAGCGCGGTGGAGCCGAAGACCGGGAAGCTCGCCTGGCAGCGCCGGTTCGACGGGTACCTGACGCCCGCGGCCACCGAGCGCGGCGTCCTGTTCCTCTCCTCGCTCGACCAGGACTCGATGACGGACGCGGTGGTGCGCTACGACACAGCGAGCGGGGACGTGCGCCGGGTCCCGCTGCCCTACGTCGTGCCGCAGGCACAGCTCGCCGTGCGCGACGGCACGGCGTACGTGCTGGCGCGCGGCGGGAGTCTGCTGGCCGTCGACACCACCCGTGAGGGCGGGAAGGCCGAGCCCCGCTGGGAGTTGGAGACCGATGTCGCCCGCTCGTCCGTTCCCGTCGTGACGGGCGGGAACCGGCTCTACTTCTCCGCCGCCGACGGCCGGCTGATCACGGTCGACACGGCCGAGGGCACCCTGATCGGGGGGACGAAGCCGCGTCTGCTGTCGGGCAAGCTCGCCTACATGGCGTCGCTGCCCGCCCCCGCCGTCGCTCCCGGGCGCGTCTACGCGGGTGCGCCGGACGGGTCCGTCTTCGCCGTGGACAGCGAGGACCCCGGCACCTGGTGACGCGCACCGGTGCCGGGGTCCTCGTGTCCGGCCGGTGGTGAGGCCGGCCGGACGAATACCGGGCCGTACGGGATGGCGGGTCGGGTCAGCCCAGCAGGGAGATGTCCCTGACCGCGCCCTTGTCCGCGCTCGTGGCCATCGCCGCGTACGCGCGCAGCGCCACGGAGACCTTGCGCTCGCGTGCGACCGGCTCGTACACCCCGTTCAGCGCGTCCCGCCGCACCGCCAACTCGTCGTCCCCGACGAGCAGTTCGATCGAGCGTCCGGGGATGTCGATCCGGATGCGGTCGCCGTCCCGCACCAGCGCGATCGTCCCTCCGGACGCCGCCTCCGGCGAGGCGTGGCCGATCGACAGCCCCGACGTACCGCCGGAGAACCGGCCGTCGGTGACCAGGGCGCACGCCTTGCCCAGGCCCCGCCCCTTCAGATACGAGGTCGGGTAGAGCATCTCCTGCATGCCGGGGCCGCCGCGCGGACCCTCGTAGCGGATGACGATGACATCGCCCTCCCTGATCTCCTTACGGAGGATCTTCTCGACGGCCTCGTCCTGCGACTCGCAGACGACGGCCGGGCCCTCGAAGGTCCAGATCGACTCGTCCACGCCCGCGGTCTTCACGACGCAGCCGTCGACGGCCAGATTGCCCTTCAGCACGGCGAGCCCGCCGTCCTGCGAGTACGCGTGCTCCACGGAGCGGATGCAGCCGCCCTCGGCGTCCAGATCGAGCATGTCCCACCGCTCGGACTGGGAGAACGCGGTCGCCGAGCGCTTGCAGCCGGGCGCCGCGTGCCACAGCTCCACGGCCTCCTCGGAAGGTGACCCGCCGCGCACGTCCCATGTCTTGAGCCACTCGTCGAGCGAGTCGGAGTGCACCGAGTGCACGCCCTCCTGAAGGAGGCCGCCCCGGTACAGCTCGCCCAGGATGGCGGGGATGCCGCCGGCCCGGTGGACGTCCTCCATGTAGTACGTGCCGCCGGGCGCCACGTTCGGCGCGACCTTCGCCAGGCACGGGACACGGCGCGAGACGGCGTCGATCTCGTCGAGGCCGTAGTCGAGACCGCCCTCCTGGGCGGCGGCGAGGAGGTGCAGGATCGTGTTGGTGCTGCCGCCCATGGCGATGTCGAGCGCCATCGCGTTGTCGAAGGCCGCGCGGGTGGCGATGCTGCGCGGCAGGACGGTCTCGTCGCCGCCTTCGTAGTAGCGCTTGGCGATGTCGACGACCGTGGCGCCCGCGTTCTCGTACAGGGCCTTGCGCGCGGTGTGCGTGGCGAGGACCGAACCGTTGCCCGGCAGGGCCAGACCGATGGCCTCGGCGAGACAGTTCATCGAGTTCGCGGTGAACATGCCGGAGCAGGAGCCGCAGGTCGGGCAGGCGTTCTCCTCGATACGGAGCATGTCCTCGTCCGAGACGGACTCGTTCACGGCGTCGGAGATCGCGTTGATCAGGTCCAGCTTGCGGACCGTGCCGTCGACCAGGGTGGCCTTGCCGGCCTCCATCGGACCGCCGGAGACGAAGACGGTGGGGATGTTGAGGCGCATCGCGGCCATCAGCATGCCCGGGGTGATCTTGTCGCAGTTGGAGATGCAGATCAGCGCGTCGGCGCAGTGCGCCTCGACCATGTACTCGACGGAGTCGGCGATCAGGTCGCGGGACGGCAGGCTGTAGAGCATGCCCCCGTGGCCCATCGCGATGCCGTCGTCCACGGCGATGGTGTTGAACTCGCGCGGCACCGCGCCCGCGGCCTTGATCGCCTCGGAGACGATCCGGCCGACGGGGGCGAGGTGGGTGTGTCCGGGGACGAACTCCGTGAAGGAGTTGGCCACGGCGACGATCGGCTTGCCGATGTCCTCGCTCGCTACGCCCGACGCCCGCATAAGGGCGCGTGCGCCCGCCATGTTGCGGCCGTGGGTGACAGTGCGGGACCTCAGCTCGGGCATCGTCGCTCGCTCCTTCGGCAGATCCTTCGGTGGAAATGACTTTTTCGAGCCTACGCCCACCACTCCAAGATCTGGACGGTCGTCCCGGAATGCGGGACGACGGTCCGGCTTTCGGCCGGGCCGCCGGAGAACGGGCCGGGCCGGGCCCCGGCCGGGCGGCGCGGGGGGGGACCGCCCGGTTCTCAGCCGGGTCCGTCCCCCGCCGGTCCGTCCTGGGCGGGGCCTGCCTCGGTCAGATAGCGCTGGAGTGTCGGCGCGACGATCCTGACGATCTCCTCCGTGTCCACCGAAGCCAGCGGCTCCGCCTTGAGCACGTACCGCAGGATCGCGATCCCGATCATGTGCGAGGCGGCCAGCTCGGCGCGGAGCGTCGGGTCCGGTACGTCGAGTTCGACCGCGATCCGCTCCAGCAGCCGCCGCAGGACGAACTTGCGCAGCATGGCCGCCGCGGCCTCGTTCGTCACCGCGGAACGCAGGATCGCGAGCAGCGGGGCCCTGGACACCGGGTTCTCCCACACACCGATGAAGAAGCGCGCGAGCCGCTCGCCGATGCCCTCCTCACCGCCGCTCAGCAGCGCGGGAAGGACCAGCGCCGGTTCGAAGGAGACCTCGATGGCCGCGCCGAAGACCTCGTCCTTCGTACCGAAGTAGTGGTGCACGAGGGCCGGGTCCACACCGGCCGCCTTCGCGATCCCGCGCACGGACGTCTTGTCGTAGCCGCGCTCGGCGAACTCGTTGCGGGCCGCGTCGAGGATCCGCTCACGGGCGCCGGGGCCGGTGTCCGTTTCGGAGCGGGCGGGGCGGCCACGGCGGCGCGGGGCCGTACCGGTCATGTGCGGCGGATCCGGGGCCGGCCGTGGGACACGCGGGGCTGCGGCGCCCGGCTCTCCCCCGTCGGCCCGGCGGGGGACACGGCGGGACCGGGACCGGCGGACGACGCCAGATGGAGCCGGGTGAAGGCGAGCGCCTCCGCGAGATCGGCCTCGCGTTCGGCCGAGGACATCGCGCGCCGTGTGTTGACCTCGATCACGACATGGCCGTCGAAGGCGCTGCCCGCCAGCCGTTCGAGCAGCTCGGCGCAGGGCTGGCCGCCGCGGCCCGGCACCAGGTGCTCGTCCTTGGCCGAGCCGTTGCCGTCCGCGAGGTGGACGTGCCCCAGCCGGTCGCCCATGCGGTCGACCATGGACATGGCGTCGGCGCGGGCGGTGGCGGTGTGCGACAGGTCGACGGTGAAGTGGCGGTAGTCGTCCTTCGTGACGTCCCAGTCGGGGGCGTACGCCAGCACTTCACGGTCCCGGTAGCGCCACGGGTACATGTTCTCGACCGCGAAGCGCACGTCCGTCTCGTCGGCCATCCGCCAGACGCCCGCGACGAAGTCACGGGAGTACTGGCGCTGCCAGCGGAAGGGCGGGTGCACGACCACGGTGGAGGCGCCGAGCCGCTCGGCGGCCGACCGGGCCCGCTGGAGCTTGGTCCACGGGTCCGTCGACCAGACCCGCTGCGTGATCAGCAGACAGGGCGCGTGGATGGCGAGGATCGGCACGTGGTGGTAGTCGGACAGGCGGCGCAGGGCCTCGACGTCCTGGCTGACGGGATCCGTCCAGACCATGACCTCGACACCGTCGTACCCGAGGCGCCCGGCCATCTCGAAGGCCGTCGCCGTGGACTCCGGGTAGACGGAGGCCGTCGACAGGGCGACCTTCGCATCCGGGATGCGCACCACTGGTTCTGCCACGGGGACAGGGTACGGGCACCGGCGGGCGGCATCGCGGGCAGCGCAGCGGAAAGTGACAAGGGCAACGGCTCACCCTCGTGAGGAGGCGGGCACGCCGGCCCGCCCTCATGAAGAGGCAAGGTCGCCGGGCCAGGGGAGGCGGGCGTCGGGCCCCGCCTCCGGGGGCGGGCGACCGGCCTCCCACTTCGGCGGGCGGACGTCAGACCTCCGTCGTGGGCAGCTGGTCGAGCCGTCGCAGGATCACACCCTCGCGCAGCGCCCACGGGCAGATCTCCAGCTCCTCGACGCCGAACAGATCCATCGCCGCCTCGGCGACCAGCGCCCCGGCCAGCAGCTGCGACGCCCGGCCGTCCGAGACACCGGGGAGGCCCGCGCGCCGTGCCGCAGTCATCGCCGCCAGCCTGGGGACCCACTCCTCCAGCGCCTTGCGGCTCAGCTCGCGCTGTACGTAGAGCCCCTCGGCGGAGCGGGCCGCCCCGGCGATCCGCGCGAGCTGCCGGAAGGTCTTCGAGGTGGCCACGACATGGTCCGGCTCGCCGAACCGGGTGAACTCGCCGACGGTACGGGCGATCTGGGCCCGCACATGGCGCCGCAGCGCGCGTACGGCCTGGGGATCGGGCGGGTCCCCGGGCAGCCAGGCGGCGGTGAGCCGCCCGGCGCCCAGGGGCAGCGACACGACGGCGTCCGGTTCCTCGTCGATGCCGTACGCGATCTCCAGCGAGCCGCCGCCGATGTCCAGGACCAGCAGTTTCCCGGCCGACCAGCCGAACCAGCGGCGCGCCGCGAGGAAGGTCAGCCGGGCCTCCTCCTCGCCGGTGAGGACCTGGAGGTCGACATCCGTCTCCTCCTTGACCCTGGCGAGCACCTGGTCGGCGTTGCTGGCCTCGCGGACGGCGGACGTGGCGAACGGCAGCACCGCCTCGCAGCCCTTGTCCTCGGCGGCCTGGAGCGCGTCCGCGATCGTCGCCACCAGCCGCTCGACACCCTCGGGCCCGATCGCGCCGTCCGCGTCGAGCAGTTCGGCGAGTCTCAACTCCGTCTTGTGCGAATGGGCGGGCAGCGGTCGCGCGCCGCGGTGGGCGTCGACCGCCAGAAGGTGGACGGTGTTCGAACCGACGTCGAGAACTCCGAGTCTCATGGGCGAACGCTACTGCGGCGACACGCATACGCTGGAGTCGTGCCAAAGACGAAAAAGGCGAAGCCGGGCAAAGCCGGGCGCGCGAAGAAGCAGCACGAGCAGGGTCCGCCCGACGAGAAGGGTCTGGACTTCGCCCGGTCATGGGTCGAATTCCCCGATCCGGCCGACGACGAGCAGGTCTTCCGCTGCGATCTGACGTGGCTCACCTCGCGGTGGTCCTGCATCTTCGGCAGCGGCTGCCAGGGCATCGAGGCGGGCCGCGCCGACGACGGCTGCTGCACGCTGGGGGCGCACTTCTCCGACGAGGACGACGAGAAACGCGTCGCGGGTCATGTGAAGCGCCTCACTCCGGAGCTGTGGCAGTTCCACGACGTGGGGACGGAGAGCGGCTGGACGGAGACGGACGACGACGGCGCCCGCAAGACGCGCCGCTGGGACGGCTCCTGCGTCTTCCAGAACCGGCCCGGCTTCGCCGGCGGCGCGGGCTGCGCACTCCACATCCTGGCGCTGCGTGAGGACCGCGAGCCGCTGGAGACGAAGCCCGACGTCTGCTGGCAGCTGCCGGTCCGGCGTACGTACGACTGGATCGACCGGCCCGACGAGACGCGGGTGCTCCAGGTGACGATCGGCGAGTACGACCGCCGGGGCTGGGGCCCCGGCGGGCACGACCTGCACTGGTGGTGCACGTCGGCGACTTCGGCGCACGGCGCGGGTGAGCCGGTGTACCGGACGTACGCGCCCGAGCTGACCGAGCTGATGGGCAAGGCCGGTTACGACGCGCTGGCCGAGCTGTGCGAGGCACGGCTCGCGAGCGCGCTGCCGCTCGTCGCCCCGCACCCGGCGGACCCGCCCCCGGCCTCCTGACACCGGCCCGTGAGCGGGCGCCCGCTCACGGGGGCGGTGTGTCCGGGCCGCCGGGACCGGTCGGCCCGCCGGGATCGTCCGGCGAGGGCGGCGGGTCGCTCGGCTGCCCCGTACCGGGATCCGACGGACCGGCCGTTCCGGGCGGCGGACCGGTGGGGTCCGACGGGCCCGGATCGGTCGGCTCGCCCGGATCACTCGGCCCGGGGCCGCCGGTGCCGGGCGGTGTCGGGGAGGGCGGGCGCGTCGGGTGCGTCGGCCTGCCGGGCCCGGGGTGGGAGGAGGACGGCGGCCGGGAGCCGTAACCGCTGATCGCGACCACCGAGCCCGCCGGGGTCAGTCCGATCCGGGCGCTCCACGGGCCCGACGGCTCGCGCGCGTGGTCCACGTGCACATGGACGGTGACGGACCTGCCGGGGGCGAGCGTGCCCGAGGTACGGCTCAGCCGCAGCCAGGACGCGCTGCTCCAGGCCGACCAGGAGACGGGGTCGCCGCCGGTCGCGGTGAGCGTGATCCTCGTACGGTCACCGGTCGACTCCGCGGTGACCGAGAGCCGTCCCGAGCCCGTTCCTGGGGTGCCGGACGGGGCGCCCGTCCCGTCGCTGATGACCTCGACCGAGACGTCCGGGTCACGGCTGCCGGTGGCGAAGGGGTCCCCCGGCCGGTTCTGGGCGTTGCCCGCGTTCTCGTAGGTGTCGTACGGATCGGCTCCCTGCGTACCGCGCCGCTCGGCGGCGCCGGCGCTGACCGACGTCCCGCCGTGGCCCTCGCCGGTCGGCGGCTCGCCCCGGTAGGCCGCCCAGAGGGCGAGCACGGGCGCGGCGACGACGGTCGCCACGACGGTGGTGGTGACGGCCCGCGAGCGGATCCGTTCCCGGCGGGCGGCGCGGTCCTTCGGGTCCATGGGGAAGCCGTCGCGGCCGAAGCGCGGGGTCGTGGCGCGGGCGCGCGGGGTGTTCGTCATGGCGCCGTACGCCGCGGCCCGGGGGGCCTGGACGAGCGGCAGGACGGCGGGCGACGCGGCCCGCGAGGGCGCACCGGACGGCGCGGCCCGGGCGGCGCGCGCGGCGGCGGCCGAGCCGGGCCAGGGGCCCGCCGCCTCTGCGCGCTCGGCGGCGCGGCGGCAGCGTGGGCAGTCGTCCACGTGCCGGACGAGTTCGCGGCGGAGCGCGGCCGAGAGCAGCACCTGGTCGTCGCCGGTGAGCCGGGCGACGGCGGGGCAGTTGCTCGTCTCTACGACGGCGAGCGCGGCCCTGGTGCGCTCGACCTCGCAGGCGGCGGAGTTGAGCAGTTCGCGGGCCGGCAGCGGTTCCATGGACAGGACGGCGGCGACGTCGCGTGCGCCGAGCCGGTGGCGTACGGCGAGTTCGAGGGCCTCGCGCTGCTCGGGGGTGGTGCCGGCGGCCTCGGGCCAGGCCAGCAGGGCCAGTTCACGCCGTCTGCGCTCGGCGACCTCCGGCGGGACGCCGGCCGGCGCGTCGCCTTCCCCGTCGCCTCCCGCACCGGCTGCCGCACCGGCCCGGAGAGCCCCGCCGGGCGCGCGGCGGCGGCCCGCGTGCGCCCCCGGGCGGCTCCCCCGCCGCTCCCCGAGCCGCCGCAGACAGGCCCAGCGGGCCAGCGCGTACAGCCAGGTGCCCCGCTCGTCCGCGCCGGCCGGGCAACGCCCGTAGTGGCGCTCGGAGACGGCCAGGACCTCGCCCAACACCTCGATGGCGGCGTCGTGGTCGCACAGCACGGAGAGGCAGTACGTGAACAGCCCGTCCAGATAGGGCTCGTAGCGCGCGGGCGGCCGGCGCGTCTCCGATCGGGGCGCGCGACGGGGCGCACGGTGTGCGCCGGTGGTGTACGTGGGGGGCTCCAGTCTGCTGCTCGTCACCCGGCGACGGTAGACACGGGAGCGCACGACCCTCCCCACCCTTGCCTACATTTAATCCTTACGGGTGAAACGTCTGTCGTGACCGTTTCCTTCGGGCGAAGGCCGCCGAAGTCACTTCCGCGGCAAGGGCTGTCAGTGGTCGGCTATACGGTGGCGTCATGGCTGTCGCCCGTACCAAATCCGCCAAGGACCGGCCGTCCTACCGCTGTACCGAATGCGGTTGGACGACCGTCAAATGGCTCGGCCGCTGCCCCGAGTGCCAGGCCTGGGGCACGGTCGAGGAGTACGGCGCGCCCGCCGTACGGACGACGGCGGTCGGCCGGGTCAGCACCCCCGCCCTCCCGATCGGCCAGGTCGACGGGCGCACGGCGACCGCGCGCTCGACGGGCGTCGACGAGTTGGACCGCGTCCTCGGCGGCGGGCTCGTGCCGGGTGCCGTCGTGCTGGTGGCCGGTGAGCCGGGCGTCGGCAAGTCCACGCTGCTCCTGGACGTGGCGGCGAAGGCGGCCGGCTCCGAGCACCGCACGCTGTATGTGACGGGTGAGGAGTCGGCGAGCCAGGTACGGCTGCGCGCGGACCGCATCAAGGCCATCGACGACCATCTCTATCTCGCGGCCGAGACGGACCTCTCGGCCGTCCTCGGGCATCTCGACGCGGTCAAACCGTCGCTGCTCGTCCTCGACTCCGTACAGACGGTGGCGTCGCCGGAGATCGACGGCGCGCCCGGCGGCATGGCCCAGGTCCGGGAGGTCGCGGGCGCGCTCATCCGGGCCTCCAAGGAGCGGGGCATGTCCACCCTGCTGGTCGGCCATGTCACCAAGGACGGCGCGATCGCGGGCCCCCGGCTGCTGGAGCACCTGGTGGACGTGGTGCTGTCCTTCGAGGGCGACCGCCACGCGCGGCTGCGGCTGGTGCGGGGCGTCAAGAACAGGTACGGCACGACGGACGAGGTCGGCTGCTTCGAGCTGCACGACGAGGGCATCACCGGCCTCGCCGACCCCTCCGGCCTCTTCCTCACCCGCCGGGACCAGCCGGTGCCCGGCACCTGTCTGACGGTCACGCTCGAAGGCCGCCGCCCGCTCGTCGCCGAGGTGCAGGCGCTGACGGTCGACTCGCAGATCCCGTCCCCCCGCCGCACCACGTCCGGCCTGGAGACCTCCCGCGTCTCGATGATGCTGGCCGTCCTGGAACAGCGCGGCAGGATCAGCGCGCTCGGCAAGCGCGACATCTACAGCGCGACGGTCGGCGGCGTGAAGCTCTCCGAGCCGGCCGCCGACCTGGCGATCGCGCTCGCCCTGGCCTCGGCGGCGAGCGACACCCCGCTGCCGACGAACCTGGTCGCGATCGGCGAGGTGGGCCTCGCGGGCGAGGTCAGAAGGGTCACGGGAGTCCAGCGCAGACTGGCCGAGGCGCACCGTCTGGGCTTCACGCACGCCCTCGTCCCGACCGATCCGGGGAGGATCCCGGCCGGTATGAAGGTCACAGAAGTCGCGGACATGGGGGCGGCTCTGAGCGTGCTCCCGCGCCGACGTCGGGCGGAGGCCCCACGGGACGGCGAGGACCGCCGGTAGACTTTGCCCTGGTCTCGCCCATCCGTACGAGCCGGAGGAGTGCAGTGGCAGCCAACGACCGGGCAGCAGCACCCGGAAAGTCCGGTGGTGGCTCCGGTGGATCCGGCACCGAAGCGCTGATGCGCGCCTCACTGAGCGCCGTAGCGCCCGGCATGGCGCTGCGTGACGGGCTGGAGCGGATCCTCCGGGGGAACACCGGCGGTCTCATCGTCCTGGGTATGGACAAGACCGTAGAGACGATGTGCACGGGCGGCTTCGTGCTGGACGTGGAATTCACCGCCACGAGGCTCCGTGAGCTGTGCAAGCTCGACGGCGCGCTCATTCTCGACAAAGACATCACCAAGATTCTGCGGGCGGGCGTCCAGCTCGTGCCCGACGCGTCCATCCCGACCGAGGAGACCGGCACGCGCCACCGCACGGCGGACCGGGTGTCCAAGCAGTGCGGCTTCCCGGTGATCTCCGTGTCCCAGTCGATGCGGCTGATCGCGCTGTACGTGGACGGGGAGCGGCGCGTCCTGGAGGAGTCGGCGGCGATCCTGTCGCGGGCCAACCAGGCGCTGGCCACCCTGGAGCGGTACAAGCTCCGGCTGGACGAGGTCGCGGGCACGCTCTCCGCGCTGGAGATCGAGGACCTGGTGACGGTCCGGGACGTGACGGCGGTGTCGCAGCGTCTGGAGATGGTGCGCAGGATCGCCACGGAAATCGCCGAGTACGTGGTCGAGTTGGGCACGGACGGGCGCCTTCTCGCCCTCCAGCTGGACGAGTTGATCGCGGGCGTCGAGCCCGAGCGTGAGCTCGTCGTACGGGACTACGTGCCCGAGCCGACGGCGAAGCGGTCGCGTACGGTCGCCGAGGCGATGACGGAGCTGGACGCGCTCTCCCACACGGAGCTGCTGGACCTGCCCGTGGTGGCCCGCGCGCTGGGGTACAGCGGTTCGCCCGAGACGCTGGACTCGGCGGTCTCGCCGCGCGGCTACCGGCTGCTGGCCAAGGTGCCGCGTCTGCCGAACGCCATCATCGAGCGGCTGGTCGAGCACTTCGGCGGGCTCCAGAAGCTGCTGGCGGCGAGCGTCGACGACCTCCAGACGGTGGGCGGCGTGGGCGAGGCACGGGCGCGCAGCGTGCGCGAGGGGCTGTCGCGGCTGGCGGAGTCGTCGATCCTGGAGCGGTACGTCTGAGGCCGGGCGGTACGTCCGGGGCCGGCGGTACGTCCGGGGCCGGCGGTACGTCCGGGGTCCTGGCCGGACCCCCGTGACCGCATCGCCGTAGAACGAAGGGCGGCCCCACCGCATCGGTGGGGCCGCCCTTCGTCGTGCGGATCAGTCCTTGTCCAGGCGGATCGATGTCTGGCCCTGCTTGACGGTCGCGCGGGGCGCCGCCGCCTCCACCAGATAGGTGCCCGGTCCGGCCTTGCCCGGCGGGGGCGTGGCGCACTGCGGGGCACTCCGGGTGAGGTCCCAGACGAGGGTGCGTGTCACGGTCCCGCCCGCGGGCACCTTCAGCAGCAGCCGGCTGATCTTGGGGCAGTCCTCGGAGGACCAGATCTCGTCGCTGTCGGCGTCGGTGACGGTCAGCACCACGGACTTGGGCCCGAGGTCCGCCTTGCAGTCCCTGGCCGAGCCGTTGGTGGCGACGATTTTGAACGTGGGCTTCTCCCCCGGCTCGTAGGCGACCTTCCGGCTCTCCAGCTTCAGGGTCAGGGCGCTCGGCGCGCAGTCGGGGAGGCTCGATCCGGCCGGGACCTGCTCGCCCGTGCTGCCACCGTTCGCGCCGTCACCACCGCCACCGCTGCCGGTGCCGCCGTTCGCGGCTCCGCCCGAGCCGGCGGAGCCGCCCGTACCGGCGCCACCGGTGTCACCGCTGCCGCCGCCGTCGGCGCCCGCGTCCGAACCGCCGTCCTCGCCACCGCCGTTGCCGCCGGTCTCGTCCGACTCGTCGCGTCCGCCCGGCTGTTCACTGATCGCGGGTCCGGAACCGGAGGGGCCGGGAGTGATCGAGGGGGCGGGACCGTCTCCGTTCGCGCCGTCGTCGCGCTTCTTTCCGCCTTCGTCACCACCGGATGTGACGGCCCATACGACGAGCAACGCGAGCAGCGCGATCAGAGTCGCCGCTACTGCCCTCCGTCGCCAGTAGATGGAGGAGGGAAGCGGCCCGACCGGATTGCGCATAGATCCCACGACGCAAACTCTACGAGAGTTCAGGGCCAACTCCCGCCCCACATGCCGCCCGTCTCGCAAGTTTTACGGATCATCATCACGCTACAGCCGCCTGTGTGCCCCCACTTGTCACTTTCGTCAGGGGTTCGGGCGCCGACGGCGAGATGCGCGAGCCGGAGTGGGGGAGGTACGGTCCGTAACCATGGACCCCTCCGTCACCAGCGGCCTTTACCGCGACATTACTGACCTCGCCCAGCAATCGCCTTCCTGGGTAGGGCACTTCGTCGAGATAGGGACGGAGGCCGTGATCCTGATCTTCGGAGCTCTCTTCCTCGTGAGCTGGTGGCGCACCCGGTCCGCGGACTCACGAGCCATGGCCGTGGCGGTGGTTGGGCCGCTGGCGACCGCGGTCGCCTACGTGGGCAGCGAGTTGTTCAAGAGCGCCGTACAGGAGGAACGGCCCTGCCGCGCGGTCGCCGGAGCGGCGGTGTCGCTGGCGACCTGTCCGCCGGTCGGCGACTGGTCCTTCCCCAGCAACCACTCGACCATCGCCGGGGCGGCGGCGGTCGCCCTCGCCATCGCCTGGCGGAAGATCGCGCTCCTCACCCTCCCGCTGGCACTCTTCGCGGCCTTCTCGCGGGTCTTCGTCGGCGTGCACTACCCGCACGACGTGGCGGTGGGCCTGGTGTTCGGCGGGCTGGTCGCCGCGCTCGTCGTCCTGGCGCTGACACGGCCCGCGCGGGCGCTGATCGGGACCATGCGGACGAGCCGTACGGGTGTGGTGGTCTGGTTCGCCGGGCCGGGACCGGCCGTCCGGCCGGACATCGGATCGGGACCGGTCCACGGCGGGGTCCACGGACCGGGGCCGGGACACGGACAGCAGCCGGAGCACGGACCGGGGCACGGACCGGTCGGCGACTCGCGCCGGCTCCGCCGGCAGAGGGGCCGCCACGGCGCGCGCTCCTGAGCGCGCGGTGCGCTCCCGCGTCCCGCACCACCGGCCGGGCGGGCACGACCGGCAACGCGCCCCCTTCGCGCCCCCGTCACTCCCTGCGAAGCCCGGCGCACGGCTTTCGGCTGCACCACCCCCACCCCCGGACGTGCCAGGATCGGTTCCGCCATGACTGCGACTTCTGCGACTACGCCGCCGGTCAACGATCCGGCCACACTTCACGACCCCGTCATCGCGTGGTTCGACGCGCACGCCCGCGACCTGCCCTGGCGCCGCCCCGACACGGGCGCCTGGGGCGTGATGGTCAGCGAGTTCATGCTCCAGCAGACCCCGGTCGCCCGGGTGCTCCCGGTGTACGAACAGTGGCTCGCGCGCTGGCCCCGCCCGGCCGACCTGGCCGCCGAGGCCCCCGGCGAAGCGGTCCGCGCCTGGGGCAGACTCGGCTACCCGCGCCGGGCGCTGCGGCTGCACGGCGCGGCCCTGGCGATAACGGAGAGATTCGGCGGCGACGTGCCGCGCGAGCACGGCCAGCTGCTCGCGCTGCCCGGCATCGGCGAGTACACGGCCGCCGCCGTGGCCTCGTTCGCGTACGGACAGCGGCACGCCGTCCTCGACACGAACGTGCGGCGCGTCTTCGCCCGCGCCGCCGCCGGTATCCAGTACCCGCCGAACGCGACGACCGCAGCCGAACGCCGGCTGGCCCGCGCGCTGCTGCCCGAGGACGAGAAGACGGCCGCCCGCTGGGCCGCCGCGTCCATGGAACTCGGCGCGCTCGTGTGCACCTCGAAGAACGAGGACTGCGCGCGCTGCCCGATCGCGTCGCGGTGCGCCTGGCGGCAGGCCGGCAAACCGGCGCACCAGGGCCCGGCCCGGCGCGGCCAGACGTACGCGGGCACGGACCGCCAGGTGCGCGGCAAGCTGCTCGCCGTACTGCGCGAGGCGGTGGGACCGGTGCCGCTCGCGGCGCTCGACACCGTGTGGGAGGAACCGGTGCAGCGGGCCAGGGCGCTGGACGGACTGGTGGCGGACGGGCTGGTCGAGCCGATGGCCGACGACCTGTACCGGCTGCCGCTGACCTGACCGCACCCGGCCCGCACCGCCCCGGTGCGTACCTCCCGCTCCCCCGCACGACCCGGCCCGGTGGCATCCGGCCCGGCCCGGCCGGCCCCCTCCGGGCCGGCCGTCGGACTGTCACGGCACTTGCCGCTCGTTCGTCCGTTCCGTCCCCCGGCCGTTACACAACCGATGGATGTCCGTGCGCCCGCCGACGGCTGGCGCGCACGACCTCGTGACAACGCCTCCGTAACTTCTCGGACGTAAGGCAGCACGGCGGACGACAGCAGCGCGGCGAGCGGTGCGGTTCACGGGGTGGGAGGCGGTTGGCATGGCGAACGGCGAGGTGCTCGGGTTCGAGGAGTACGTACGCACCCGGCAGGAGGCCCTGCTGCGCAGTGCCAGGCGGCTGGTCCCGGACCCCGTCGACGCCCAGGACCTCCTCCAGACCGCCCTGGCCCGCACGTACGGCCGCTGGGACGGTATCGCCGACAAGTCCCTCGCCGACGCCTATCTGCGCCGCGTCATGATCAACACCCGTACGGAGTGGTGGCGGGCGCGCAGGCTCGAAGAGGTCCCGACCGAGCAGCTGCCCGAGCCGTGCGTCGACGACGGCTCCGACCAGCACGCCGACCGCGCCCTGCTCATCGACATCCTCGGGGTCCTCGCGCCGAAGCAGCGCAGCGTCGTCGTGCTGCGGCACTGGGAGCAGATGAGCACGGAGGAGACGGCGGCGGCGCTCGGCATGTCTACCGGTACGGTGAAGAGCACGCTGCACCGGGCGCTGGCCAGACTCCGCGAGGAGCTGGAGGCCCGGGAGCCGGAGCGCCGCGACACGGAGCGCCGGGCGCCGGGGAACCGGCTGCCGGAGCGACGCCGCCCGCGCGCCCAGGCTCCGGAGCGTGCCGGTTATCGTCGCGACGGACGGGGGCAGGAGCGGTGCGCGGCCTGAAGCGCGACGGAGAGAGCACATCCGCCCCGAGATCGACGGGCCGCCGGAGGACGGCGGCCCGCAGCACCGGTGACGGCGGCGCGGGCACCTCGACCGACCGTAAGGCGTCCGGCGGGGCACCCGCCGGCGGCATACCGCCCGGTGACACCCCGCCGAGCCGGTTCCTGAACCGGCTGACACTGACAGCGACGACCACCACCGGCGCCCTGGCGCTGGTCGTGATCGTCGCCTTCGGTGTGTTCGCCATCGGTCCCACGAGCGCCACCGGCACCAGGGACGAGGGCGCCGCCGCCGTCGCCACGGCGGAGCCGACGGCGCCCCCGACGGGCTCGGACGCGGACGTGTCCCTGCCCGCCGAGGACATCGACCCGGTGGCCCTGCTCCGGCGGGACCCCAAGGTGAGCGGGCAGGTCAAGGCCGACCTCAAACCGTGCTCCGAGAACGCCTACCCGGTGGACACCTCGTACGGGAATCTGACCGGCGGCACCGCGCCGGACGTCGTCGTCAACGTGATGAGCTGCGAAGACGCCGTGGGCCTGGGGACGTACGTCTACCGCGAGTCCGACCGGCGGCGGTACGAGAACGTCTTCGTCGCCGAGGAACCCGCCGTGTACGCCACGATCGACCGCGGCGAGCTGGTGGTGACCCGCCAGGTGTACGCGAAGGGCGACCCGGTCTCGTATCCGTCCGGTGAGGACATCGTCACCTACGGCTGGGCCGACACGAGATTCACCGAGCGCTACCGGGTGCGCAACCACTACAGCGGAGCGGTCGGCAACGGCCCCGTGGACGCCCCCGCGCCGTCCGCACCGTTCGGGAACTGAGAGCTGAGAGAGCTGACGGATGCTGGAGACCCACGTCCTGTTCGTCGAGGACGACGACGTCATCCGCGAGGCCACCCAGCTCGCGCTGGAGCGTGACGGCTTCACGGTGACGGCCATGCCGGACGGGCTGTCCGGACTTGAGGCGTTCCGGGCCGACCGGCCGGACATCGCGCTGCTGGACGTGATGGTGCCGGGCCTGGACGGGGTCAGTCTCTGCCGCCGGATCAGGGACGAGTCGACGGTGCCCGTGATCATGCTGTCGGCGCGCGCCGACTCGATCGACGTGGTGCTCGGCCTGGAGGCGGGGGCCGACGACTACGTGACCAAGCCCTTCGACGGCGCGGTGCTGGTCGCCCGCATCCGCGCGGTACTCCGCCGCTTCGGGCACGCCGGCGGACCGGCCGGGGAGCTGGGCGGCCAGGAGCGGGCGGACGAGCAGGGCGCGCTGTCCTTCGGCGATCTGGAGATCGACAAGGAGGGCATGGAGGTGCGCAGAGGGGGTGAGCCGGTGTCGCTGACACCGACCGAGATGCGGTTGCTGATCGAGTTCTCGGCCGCCCCCGGCACCGTGCTCTCCCGCGACAAGCTGCTCGAACGCGTCTGGGACTACGGCTGGGGCGGTGACACCCGGGTGGTGGACGTCCATGTCCAGCGGTTGCGCACCAAGATCGGCCAGGACCGGATCGAGACGGTCCGCGGCTTCGGCTACAAGCTCAAGGCATGAAGCGCCTCGCCCTGCGCACCGGTGTGCGGTGGAAGATCAGCATCGCGATCGCCGCGGTCGGCGCCCTCATCGCGACGGCGCTGAGCCTGGTCGTGCACAACGCGGCCAAGGTGTCGATGCTGGACAACGCGCGTGAGGTGCAGCTGGAGCGGCTGCTGTTCGCGCAGCGCATGTACGACTCCACGCACGAGCTGAAGTTCGGTACGAAGCTGAACGACCCGGTGCTCCCGAACGACCTGCGCAAGAAGGTGCAGGAGGGCAGACGTGCCACCCATGTGAGCGACTCGCGGGACGGGACGCCCGACGTCTGGGCGGCCGTACCGCTGGAGAACGGGGTGCTCTCCCTGCACAGCAAGTTCGCCGACCGCTCGGTGACGATCATGAAGGACCTCGACCGGGCCCTGCTGATCGGCTCGGTCTCCGTGGTCGTCGGTGGCTCCGCGCTGGGCGTGCTGATCGGCGGACAGCTCTCGCGCAGGCTGCGCAAGGCGGCGGCAGCCGCCGGAAAGGTCGCGCAGGGCAACACGGACGTGCGTGTACGGGAGGCGGTCGGCGGGGTCGTACGGGACGAGACCGACGAGCTGGCCCGCGCGGTGGACGCCCTGACGGACGCGCTCAACGAACGCATCGAGGCCGAGCGCCGGGTCACCGCCGACATCGCGCACGAGCTGCGCACACCCGTGACCGGCCTGCTGACGGCAGCGGAGCTGCTGCCGCCGGGACGTCCCACCGAGCTGGTGCGGGACCGCGCCCAGGCCATGCGGACGCTGGTCGAGGACGTACTGGAGGTCGCCAGGCTGGACAGCGCGTCGGAACGCGCCGAACTCCAGGAGGTGGCGCTCGGCGAGTTCGTCAGCAGGCGGGTGGCGCTGCTCGACCCCGATGTACGGATCGAGGTCGTCGCCGACTCCTGGGTGAACACCGATCCGCGCCGTCTGGAGCGCATCATCGGCAATCTGCTGGCCAACGCGGCCAAGCACGGCGGCACGCCGGTCGAGGTGACCGTCGAGGGCCGGGTGGTGCGCGTGCGCGACCACGGTCCCGGTTTCCCCGACGCGCTGCTGCGGGAGGGGCCGAGCCGGTTCCGTACGGGTGCGAGCGACCGGGCGGGGCACGGTCACGGTCTCGGTCTGACCATCGCCGCCGGTCAGGCGCGGGTCCTCGGGGCCCGGCTGACCTTCCGCAACGCGGCCGCGGAGACCCCGGCGCCGGGCCCGGAGGAGACGGGGGGCGCGATCGCGGTGCTCTGGCTGCCCGAGCACGCGCCGACGGCGACCGGCAGCTTCCCGATGATCCAGTTCCCGGACTGAAACGGCCCGCCCCCCGCCCGCCGGGGGCGACCCGGCAGGGGCGTCGTGAGGGCGGACGGCGCTACGTTCCGGACACCCCCTGGGCGGACCGCGCGACCTTCTGCCCGGCGGACGGGGCCGCGCCCTCGCCCGCCGCGTCGGCCTTCTCGGGGCCGGCGCCCCGCAGCGGGACCTCCTTGACGAAGAACGCCGCGACGAAGCCGATCACCGCGACCGAACCGGCCAGCAGGAAGGCCACGTGCGTCCCGGAGGAGACGGCGATCCGGTACGCCTCGCGCGCCGCGTCCGGCAGCTTGGCCAGGCTCGCCGCGTCGAGCTGCGCCGACTGCCGCGTCAGCGCGTCACCACCGCGTGCGGCCATCTCCTCCTGCACCTCGCTGGTGAACAGAGCCCCCATGATCGCGACGCCGAAGGAGCTGCCGAGGGTCCGGAAGAGGGTGGTCGACGACGAGGCGACGCCCATGTCCTTCGGCTCGGCGCTGTTCTGCGCCACGAGCATGGTGATCTGCATCAGGAAGCCCATCCCGGCACCGAGGACGGCCATGTAGACGCCGGAGGTGAGGCGGGAGGTCCCGGTGTCCATCTGCGCGAGCAGGAAGAGCCCGGTGACCATCAGGGCGCCGCCGGCGATGGGGAAGATCTTGTACTTGCCGGTGCTGGTGGTGACCCGGCCCGCGAAGAGCGAGACGACCATCATCGACAGCAGCAGCGGCAGGAGCAGCAGACCGGAGTTGGTCGCCGACGCGCCCTGGACGGACTGCTGGTAGAGCGGCAGGAAGAGGACGGCTCCGAACATGACGAAGCCGGTCAGGAAGCCGATGACCTGCATGAGGCTGAAGTTGCGGTCGCGGAAGATGTGCAGCGGCAGGATCGGCTCGGGCGCCTTGGTCTGCACGTAGACGAAGGAGACGAGGGTGACGACGCCGATGGCGATCAGCTCCATGATCACCGAGGAGCTCCAGGCGTACTCCGTACCGCCCCAGGTGGTGACCAGCACGATCGAGGTGATGCCGACCGTCAGCAGGGCGGCGCCGAGGTAGTCCACCTTGTTCCTGGTCCGCTCCACGGCGGGCAGGTGCAGCACGGTCACGATCATCGCGAGGGCGACGGCACCGAGCGGCAGGTTGATGTAGAAGCTCCAGCGCCAGCCGAGGTGGTCGGTGATGGTGCCGCCGACCAGCGGTCCGCCGATCATGGCCAGGGCCATCACGCCGGCCATCATGCCCTGGTACCTGCCGCGCTCACGGGGCGGGACGAGGTCTCCGATGATCGCCATGACGCCGACCATGAGCCCGCCGGCGCCCAGGCCCTGCACGGCGCGGAAGCCGATGAGCTGGCCCATGTCCTGGGCCATGCCGCTGAGCGCGGAGCCGATCAGGAAGATCACGATGGAGAGCAGGAAGATCTTCTTCCGCCCGTACATGTCGCCGACCTTCCCCCAGATCGGGGTCGACGCGGCGGTGGCGAGGGTGTAGGCGGTGACCACCCAGGACAGGTGCTCCAGTCCGCCCAGCTCGCCGACGATGGTCGGCATCGCGGTGCCGATGATCATGTTGTCCAGCATGGCGAGCAGCATCGCGATCATGAGCGCGAGCAGCACCACCCGCACGCTGCGCGGTCGCGGCTCCGCCTTATTCTTCTGTTCCGACCCCACCGCGTCGAGCGACATGGTCCCCCACTCCCTTGCTCCTGGTTC
This sequence comes from Streptomyces sp. NPDC104581, assembly GCF_055583685.1. NCBI lineage: Bacteria > Bacillati > Actinomycetota > Actinomycetes > Kitasatosporales > Streptomycetaceae > Streptomyces > Streptomyces sp. NPDC104581. The sequence goes on along the minus strand of NZ_JBVJNN010000014.1, from coordinate 131,523 downwards.
CGTTCTCTCACTTACTTGTCGACCGGCAAGTAAGTACACTCGGGGAAGGTAGACCTGTCCCTAGCCGGTCGTCAAGTAAGTTACTTGGGAGAGCAGCATGAGCAGCACGGCGCAGCCACGTCGGGGCAACACCCGTCAGCGCATCCAGGACGTCGCGCTGGAGCTCTTCGCCGAGCAGGGCTACGAGAAGACCTCACTGCGCGAGATCGCCGAGCATCTCGACGTCACCAAGGCCGCGCTCTACTACCACTTCAAGACCAAGGAAGACATCCTGGTCAGCCTCTTCGAGGACCTGGTACGGCCGATCGACGAGCTGATCGCGTGGGGCGAGACCCAGCCGCCGACGCTGGAGGCGAAGAAGGAGATCCTGCGCCGCTACAGCGACGCGCTCGCCGCCGCGGCGCCCCTCTTCCGCTTCATGCAGGAGAACCAGGCGACGCTGCGCGACCTGAGCGTCGGCGAGACCTTCAAGAGCCGCATGATGCGGCTCCTGGAGCTGCTCAGGCAGCCCGAGGGGACGATGACCGACCGCGTGCGCTGCTTCACCGCGATCTTCGCCATGCACGCCGGCATCCTCGCCCTCAGGGACGTCGAAGGCGACCCCGAGGAGAAGCGGGAAGCCGTCCTCGAGGTCGCCACCGATCTGATGGTGCGGGCTCAGGGCGTCACAGAATGACGTCGGCCGAGCGCAGGAACGACACCGGGTTGATCGCGCTGCCGTAGTTGGGGGTCGTGCGGATCTCGAAGTGCAGGTGCGGGCCGCTCGAATTGCCGGTGTTGCCGGAGAGCGCGATGCTCTGGCCCTTGTCGACCTTCTGGCCGGCGTGCACCTTCACCTTGGACAGGTGCGCGTACTGCGAGTACTTCGCGCTCGGGCCGGTGCCGTGCTTGATGACTATCGCGTTGCCGTACGCGGGGCCGTCACCGGCGCCGTTGGGTCCGGCCTTCACGACGGTGCCCGTGTGAACGGCCTTCACGTTGGTGCCGACGGAGACGGCGAAGTCCTGGCCGGAGTGCTTGCTGGCCCACATGCCGCCGCCGCGGCCGTAGGTGGCGCTCAGGGTGTACTTGGAGACCGGCTTGGCCCAGGTGGGGTTCTTGGCCTTCTTCTCCTTGGCCTTGTCGGCGGCCTTGGCGGAGGTCGCCTTCTCCGAGTGGGCGGCCTTCTCGACGGCTACGGCGGCCGGGGCGCCGGCGTCGCCGCTGCTGTTCGCGGCGAACGCGACCCCCGCTCCGAGCGCCGTCGTCACTCCGAGTCCGGCGGCCAGGATGGCGGCGCGGGTACGGAGCGTGGACTGGCGGGGCGTGGTGCGCTGCGACATTGAGAAACCTCCGGGCGTCAATGGACCCGGCACTCAGGCACCGGGTGGGCTTGCCTCACCTTGGTAACCCGACCGCCCATCACACCCCAAACCACCCATCTACGACATGTCGTCGTAGTCGCGGCACCGGCAGATCGACCCCTTGACGCCCTCGGACACTCCTCGACCCTGAATCAAAATGTCCGTATTAAATACCGTTTATCCGCACGTCAGAGTGGTGCCCATCCGGCCGCCGACCGGGCCACCACCCCCATCCGGCGCCTCGGGACCAAGGTCCCGAGGCGGACCTTTCCGAAGGTCCCGCCGGAATCACCCGCGTCACCACTATTCCTGGTCGTAGGCGCGGAAAGGGGTGTGCGGCTTGTCACGCCGGAGGGCCGTCCGCGGCCCTCGCGGGGCCCTGACCGGGGCACGACGAAGGGGTGGCCCAAGACCGTTTACGGTCTCGGGCCACCCCTTCGACTGCGGGCTCTCGGGCCGAGCTCAGCGGCTCAGCCCCCGGCTCACGCCTCCTTCGTCAGGTTCGGACCGGCTCCGCCGGCCGCCTGCTCGATCGGCGGGACGTCGGGCAGTGCCGACTTCTCCTCGCCACGGAAGCTGAACTTCTTCTCCTCGCCCTCGCCCTCGGTGTCCACGACCACGATGTGACCGGGGCGCAGCTCACCGAAGAGGATCTTCTCGGAGAGGATGTCCTCGATCTCGCGCTGGATCGTCCGGCGCAGCGGCCGGGCGCCCAGAACGGGGTCGTAGCCCTTCTTGGCGAGCAGCGCCTTGGCGTTCGGGCTGAGCTCCAGGCCCATGTCCCGGTCCTTCAGGCGCTCGTCCACCTTGGTCACCATGAGGTCGACGATCTGGATGATGTCTTCCTCGGTGAGCTGGTGGAAGACGACCGTGTCGTCCACACGGTTGAGGAACTCGGGCCGGAAGTGCTGCTTCAGCTCCTCGTTGACCTTGTTCTTCATCCGCTCGTAGTTGGACTTGGTGTCGCCCTGGGCGGCGAAGCCCAGGTTGAACCCCTTGGAGATGTCCCTGGTCCCGAGGTTGGTCGTCATGATGATGACCGTGTTCTTGAAGTCCACGACCCGGCCCTGGGAGTCGGTCAGCCGACCGTCCTCCAGGATCTGGAGAAGGGAATTGAAGATATCGGGGTGGGCCTTCTCGACCTCGTCGAAGAGGACGACGGAGAACGGCTTGCGGCGCACCTTCTCGGTGAGCTGGCCGCCCTCTTCGTACCCCACGTATCCGGGGGGAGAACCGAAGAGACGCGACACCGTGTGCTTCTCGCTGAACTCCGACATGTCGAGGGAGATCAGCGCGTCCTCGTCGCCGAAGAGGAATTCGGCGAGCGTCTTGGACAGCTCCGTCTTACCGACTCCGGAGGGGCCGGCGAAGATGAACGAGCCACCGGGACGCTTGGGGTCCTTCAGACCCGCTCGCGTACGCCGGATCGCCTGGGAGAGCGCCTTGATGGCGTCCTTCTGGCCGATGACCCGCTTGTGGAGCTCGTCCTCCATGCGGAGCAGCCGCGAGGACTCCTCCTCGGTGAGCTTGAAGACCGGGATGCCCGTGGCGGTCGCCAGGACCTCGGCGATCAGCTCCTCGTCCACCTCGGCGACGACGTCCATGTCGCCGGCCTTCCACTCCTTCTCCCGCTTGGTCTTCGCGGCCAGCAGCTGCTTCTCCTTGTCGCGGAGCGAGGCTGCCTTCTCGAAGTCCTGGGAGTCGATGGCCGACTCCTTGTCGCGGCGGACGTTCGCGATCTTCTCGTCGAACTCGCGGAGGTCCGGCGGAGCGGTCATCCGGCGGATGCGCATCCGTGAGCCGGCCTCGTCGATCAGGTCGATCGCCTTGTCCGGCAGGAAGCGGTCCGAGATGTAGCGGTCGGCGAGTGTCGCGGCCGCGACCAGCGCGGAGTCCGTGATGGACACGCGGTGGTGCGCCTCGTAACGGTCCCGCAGACCCTTGAGGATCTCGATGGTGTGCGGCAGCGACGGCTCTGCGACCTGGATCGGCTGGAAGCGGCGCTCCAGCGCGGCGTCCTTCTCCAGGTGCTTGCGGTACTCGTCGAGCGTGGTCGCGCCGATGGTCTGGAGCTCTCCACGGGCGAGCATGGGCTTCAGGATCGAAGCCGCGTCGATCGCGCCCTCGGCGGCGCCCGCACCCACGAGGGTGTGGAGCTCGTCGATGAACAGGATGATGTCGCCGCGGGTGCGGATCTCCTTGAGGACCTTCTTCAGGCGTTCCTCGAAGTCACCCCGGTAGCGGGAGCCCGCGACCAGTGCGCCGAGGTCCAGGGTGTAGAGGTGCTTGTCCTTGAGGGTCTCGGGCACCTCGCCCTTGACGATGGCCTGTGCCAGTCCCTCGACGACCGCCGTCTTGCCGACGCCGGGCTCGCCGATGAGAACCGGGTTGTTCTTCGTACGGCGGGACAGCACCTGCATGACCCGCTCGATCTCCTTCTCGCGCCCGATGACCGGGTCGAGCTTGGACTCACGGGCGGCCTGCGTGAGATTCCTGCCGAACTGGTCCAGGACGAGCGAGGTCGAGGGCGTGCCCTCGGCCGGGCCGCCGGCGGTGGCGGCCTCCTTGCCCTGGTAGCCGGAGAGCAGCTGGATGACCTGCTGCCGCACCCGGTTGAGATCGGCGCCCAGCTTCACGAGGACCTGGGCGGCGACGCCCTCGCCCTCGCGGATCAGGCCGAGCAGGATGTGCTCGGTGCCGATGTAGTTGTGGCCGAGCTGAAGGGCCTCGCGGAGCGACAGCTCCAGGACCTTCTTGGCACGGGGCGTGAAGGGGATGTGGCCGGACGGAGCCTGCTGGCCCTGCCCGATGATCTCCTCCACCTGCTGGCGGACCGCCTCGAGCGAAATCCCGAGGCTCTCCAGGGCCTTAGCGGCGACACCCTCACCCTCGTGGATAAGGCCCAGGAGGATGTGCTCGGTGCCGATGTAGTTGTGGTTGAGCATCCGGGCTTCTTCCTGAGCCAGGACGACAACCCGCCGCGCGCGGTCGGTGAACCTCTCGAACATCGTTAATCGCTCCTCAGAGCGGTCAGGCAGTAAAGGGGTCGGTCCCCTCCCTGTCCTTCCGCAGCTTAGTCCCGCAAGCGGGGACCGCTCATTCCAACTGCCGACATCCGCCGTGATCACCCCGCCTCGACGGCGAACTTTCCTCACGAACAGCCGACACCTGCTCCAACCTGATGGTGCGAGACGATGTTCCCGCAGGCCAGACAGATACCCCCGCTATCGGTACGCCGATGGCGAACGTGAGACGTCCGGGACCGCGTGTCGCCCCTCCCCACTAGGAATGTCTTACCCGCAAGCACTGACACTCCATGCGGCGCACCCCGGTTCCCTCCGCTACGGGCGAACACCCTTGCGCTCCCGAATGCTTCAGTACGCCCCCACAGCGAACACTCAGAGCGAGCGGGCGACGACACCGCGTAACTCGGAGCGGCGGCGGGAAGTTGGTCCGAACATGGCCCTTCCCGTTCCGCTCCCCCGCGCGCCACTGCCACTCGAAGGCGGCGCCGCCCACTGGTACGAGCACGGGCTGGGCTGGGCCACGGCGCCGGGGCCGCCCGTCGCACTGCTGACCGGGCTCCGCTTCGACGTGCTGGACATGCCCGGCGACGCGGGCGCCGAGGTGCTGCGCCGGATCGGCGCGGGCGGGACCGGGCCGGTGGCGCTCACGGAGGGCCGGATGCGGCTGCTGGTGGCCGCGGGAGGCGCGGACGAACTGCCGGGGCTGCTCGACTGGCTGGAGTGGGGCGGGATCGCGCTGGACCTGACCGCCGTGGGCGCCGGGGGCCGGATGACCGCCCCTGAGCCGCCGGGAAGGCCGACGGGACCGGGGGCCCCCTGGGAGCCGACGGGGATCGCGGCGGCGGAAAGACGGGGAGAGGGGCGCCCGGGAGCGGAGCAGGGGGCCGCCGTCTGGCTGCGGCCCCCCGAGCCGGGACGCGAGGTGGAGCCGACGCTGCCGGCCCTCACCCAATTCGGACACGGCCCCGGAGGGAGTGCCGGACTCGGGGACAGGGGTGGGGGTGTCCCCGATCTCGTTCGACTCGTGGACACGGCGGCGACTGAGTGCCACCGGGCCCGATTGCTTCGTGGAGAAACGGCACGGACGAAATCTCAGCCGTTGGCCTTCTCGTAGGCTTCACGGATCTCGGCCGGAACGCGACCGCGATCGTTGACGCTGTAGCCGTTCTCCTTGGCCCACTTGCGAATTTCCGCGGTGTCCTTGTTCCCGCCCGCGGCGGCGCGGCCCTTGCCACGGCCACCGGCGGCGCGGCCACCGGTGCGACGGCCACTCTTGGTGTACGGGTCGAGCAGCCCACGAAGCTTGTCCGCATTCGCGTTCGTGAGGTCGATCTCGTAGGTCTTGCCGTCCAGCGCGAACGTGACGGTCTCGTCCGCCTCGCCACCGTCGAGGTCGTCAACAAGAAGGACCTGAACCTTCTGTGCCACCGGTTTTCCTTTCATCGAAAATGCAGTACGCCGAAAGGAAACCGCTTTTCTCAGGAAAACACAAACCCCCGGCAGAGGTTCAGTAGCACAAGAACACGGGAAACGTGCGCGATTCGGACATAGGGTTCCGGGTTCTTCAGCCGCTCACAGGTGCAGAAGCATCCGGCTGTTACCCAAGGTGTTCGGCTTCACCCGTTCGAGACCGAGGAACTCGGCCACGCCCTCGTCATAGGAACGCAGCAGCTCGCTGTAGACATCTCCGTCGACAGGAGTCTCACCGATCTCCACGAAGCCGTGCTTGATGAAGAAGTCGACTTCGAAGGTCAGGCAGAATACGCGCCGCACACCGAGCCACCGGGCGGTCTGCAACAGCTTGTCGAGCACATGACGGCCGATACCGTCGCCCCGGAACCGGGGATCCACCGCGAGTGTGCGCACTTCGGCGAGGTCTTCCCACATGACATGCAGCGCGCCGCATCCGACGACGCTCGCGTCGTCGTCGCGTTCGGCGACCCAGAACTCCTGGATGTCCTCGTAAAGCGTGACCGTCGCTTTGTCGAGGAGGATCCCTTCACCGACGTACGGGTCGACGAGACGGCGGACGGCGGACACATCGCTGGTCCTGGCCCGCCGGACGGTGATGGCATTCGCCGCGGCTTTCGGAACCTCAGAGGACATGACTGGACGCTATCGCCCCGCCGGATGCTCTCGGTCGGCGCCCTCGGCCGGGACTTCGGCGGGCGCTTCGGACACAGTTTCTGACGGGGTTTCAGGAGGGACTTCCGGCGGTGTCCCGGGCGCGGCTCCCGGGCCGGCTTCCGGCTGGTCACGCCGCACGATACGGACCGCGTCCTCCAAGGCGCCGCGCTGCGCCGGCGACATCATCCCGAAGAAGGCGACAAGAGCGGCGGCCGGGTTGTCACTCTTCGACCAGGCTTCGTTCATCAGCGCGGCCGCGTAGGCGGCACGTGTGGAGACGGCCGTATATCGATAGGCGCGGCCGTCGACTTCCCTGCGCACCCAGCCCTTCTGATGGAGATTGTCCATTACGGTCATGACGGTCGTGTAGGCGATGGACCGTTCCCGCTGAAGGTCTTCGAGGACTTCCCGGACAGTGACCGGACGGTTCCATTGCCAGACGCGACTCATGACGGCGTCTTCCAGGTCTCCCAATTGACGGGGCACACCGCAACCATAGTGCGAGATGTCCGAATGGCCGGTTATTGACGTAACAAAAAGGACGTACGACTGGTGGAAGTCGTACGTCCTGATCTACAGCCCGGCGGGTCAGGCGCCTGACGGGGTCCCCGGCTGCTCCGCGGCCTCGGCGCGCGCGATAGCCGCGTCCACGGCCGCGTCCTCCTTCGACTTGTTGTCCCCGCCCTGGCTTTTGACGATCGTCACGACCAGACCGATGAAGAAGGCGGCCATCACCACGGGCGGCAGGAGAGCGGATACGTAGTCCATGGGACCAGAGTAGCTATCCGGCGGCCCGCCGTTCCGCCGGGGGCTTGGGCTTGCGGCGCGGCGGAAAGACCTCGGACGGCTTGGGCATGGGGCGCTCGGTGGCGGGGCGCCCCGGTGCCGCGGGGCGGTGGGGTGGGGCGGACGGCTTCCCTGGAGCCTTTCCGGGGGCCTTTCCCGGCTCCTTGTCCGGGCGGTCCGGGTCGGCGGCGGCACGGCCCCCCTGGAGCGCCAGGAGCCGGGTGCGGGGCGCGGGTGCGGCGGGTGAGCGCCCGGCGAGGCGGGCCCGTACGGAGTCCTCGGCGATCCGCCGGCAGCGGTCGAGCAGCGCGGTGGCGACAGGTGCGGGGCGCAGGGTGCGCAGGGCCATGAGGTCCTCCGGGCGGGGGTCGTACCCGGCGGCCAGGGCGTCCTGGAGAAGCTCCAGATACCCGGCGGCCGAGCCGGGAAGCGCGGCGCGATAGCGGGCGAGGTCGGCGAGGAGGAACGCGCGCAGCCGGCCGGCCTCGCGGACCGCTTCGTCCACGGACTCGGCCAGGAGCAGGCACGCCTGGACGTCCTCGTCGGGGAGGGGAGCGGGGTGGAGCGCGACGGCGAGGGCGCCTCGGAGCACACGCAGCTCGTCTGCGCCGAACGCCATGCCGCCGCGGGATCCATAGGGCGTGGGCATGAGGTGACGATACTCACGAACCGCACAAAATCGTCTAAACGCGACAGCGGCGGCGCGGCGACGCCGAAGCCCACAGCCCCCTGGGGACGGGCTCGCGCACCCGGCCGGGCGGTCCGCCCCGGGGGCCGCCGTTCGGGGGACGGGCCGGCTGGCCCGACCCGGCGATTCCGGCCGGGGGCCGACCTGGCGGGTTCCGGCCCCCGGCCGACTGAGCGGCTCCGGCCCGGGGCCCGGCCCCGCGATTCCGACCTGGGGCCCGGACGGTTCCGGGTCGGGGGCCCTGACCTGCGGTTCCGAGCCCCGGGCCCGGCCAGCGGTTCAGGTCCGGCCCCCGGCCGACTGAGCGGCTCCGGCCCGGGGCCCGGCCCCGCGATTCCGACCTGGGGCCCGGACGGTTCAGGGTCGGGGGGCCCGGCGCGTTCCGGGCCCCCGGCCGGCCCGGCGGTTCCGGGTCAGGAACCTGACCCGGCGGTTCAGGTCCGGGCACGCGGCAGGCCCGGCGGGTTCCGGTCCGGGCCCTGTCCGGCGGTTCAGGTCCGGACCCCCGGCCCGCCGGGCAGGCCCGGGGTCCGGGCCGGCCCGGCGGGAGGGTTTGACCGGCGTGCCCGTGGGGGGGGCGGCGGGGCTACATGCGGGAGACGTTGCGTTCGTACACCAGTCGCAGACCGATCAGTGTCAGCCACGGCTCGTGCTCGTCGATCACCGACGACTCGCCGAGGATGATCGGCGCCAGGCCGCCCGTCGCGATCACCGTCACCTCGCCCGGATCCTCGGCCAGCTCGCGCGCCATCCGGGTGACGACCCCGTCGACCTGGCCGGCGAAGCCGTACACGATGCCCGACTGCATCGCCTCGACCGTGTTCTTGCCGATGACGCTGCGCGGCCTCGCCAGCTCGATCTTGCGGAGCTGGGCGCCCCTGATGCCGAGCGCCTCGACGGAGATCTCGATGCCGGGCGCGATGACCCCGCCCGTGTACTCCCCGCGCGCGCTGACCGCGTCGAACGTCGTGGCCGTACCGAAGTCGACGACCACGGCGGGACCGCCGTACAGCTCGACGGCGGCGACCGAGTTGATGATCCGGTCGGCGCCGACCTCCTTCGGGTTGTCGACCAGGATCGGCACACCTGTCTTGATGCCGGGCTCGACCAGTACCGCGGGCACGTCTCCGTAGTAGCGGCGCGTCACCTCGCGCAGTTCGTGCAGGACGGACGGCACGGTGGAGCAGATCGCGATGCCCTCGATACCGTCTCCCAGCTCGTCGCCGAGCAGCGGATGCATGCCCATCAGTCCCTGGAGGAGGACCGCGAGCTCGTCGGCCGTACGGCGCGAGTCGGTGGACACGCGCCAGTGCTCGACGATCTCCTCGCCGTCGAACAGGCCGAGCACGGTGTGGGTGTTGCCGACGTCGATGGTGAGCAGCATCAGACACCCGCCTCGCGCAGGTCGAGGCCGACGTCGAGGATCGGCGCGGAGTGCGTGAGCGCGCCGACGGCGAGGTAGTCGACGCCGGTCTCGGCGTACGCGCGGGCGTTCTCCAGGACCAGCGTGCCCGACGACTCCAGCAGGGCCCGGCCGGCGACGAGCGCGACGGCCTCGGCGGTCTCGGCCGGGGTGAAGTTGTCCAGCAGGATCAGGTCGGCGCCCGCGTCGAGGACCTCGCGGACCTGCTGGAGGGTGTCGGTCTCCACCTCGATCGCGAGGTCGGGGAACTGGTCCCGTACGGCCTTGAACGCTTCGGCGACCCCGCCGGCCGCCACCACGTGGTTGTCCTTGACGAGAGCGGCGTCGGAGAGCGACATCCGGTGGTTGACGCCGCCGCCGCAGCGCACCGCGTACTTCTCCAGGGCGCGCAGCCCCGGCGTCGTCTTACGGGTGTCGCGCACCTTCGCGCCGGTGCCCTCCAGCGCGTCGGCCCACGCGCGCGTGGCGGTCGCGATGCCGGAGAGCCTGCACAGGAGGTTCAGCGCGCTGCGCTCGCCGGTGAGCAGGTCACGGGTGCGGGTGGTGACGCTGAGGAGCTTCTGACCGGCCTCGACACGGTCGCCGTCCTCGACGTGCCGCTCGACCTCGAAGTCCTCCGTACAGACGAGGGAGAGAACGGCCTCGGCCACGCGCAGTCCGGCGACCGTGCCGCTCCTGCGCGCCGTGAAGTCGCCGGTGGCGACGGCGTCGGCGGGGACGGTCGCGACGCTCGTCACGTCCACGCCGTGGTCGAGGTCCTCGCCGATGGCGACGTGGGCGATGTCCTCGACCTGTACGGGGTCGAGCCCGGCCTCGGCCAGCAGCGCGGCGAGCGCGGGGTCGAGACCGCACTCCAGGGAGTCCTCGCCGTCGGAGCAGCCGCAGCCGTCCCCACAGCCCCCGGCGGCCGGCGCCGGGGCGCCGATCTGGATGAGCGGTACGTCCACGGCCTCGGGGCGCGGACTGTCTTCGGGCGTGCTCACGGTGTCGGCTCCATGGGGACGGGGGGATCTGCTGGGCGTACGGCGGGAAATGCGGGGGGGTCGGTCCGGCTCAGCTCCAGGGCGCGGCCCGCCCCGAGCCGTACGACGAGATGACGGCGCCAGTCGGTGTCGTCACGCTCGGGGAAGTCGTCGCGCCAGTGGCAGCCGCGGGTCTCCCGGCGCTCCAGGGCGGCGGCCACCAGGACACGGGCGACGCACAGGAGGTTGGAGGTCTCCCAGGACTCGACGCCCGGCTGGACCGGCTTTCCTCCGGGGTCCGCGGTGCGCAGCGCGTCCTGGTACACGGCCTCCAGGGCCTCGGCGGCCGTGCCCAGACTCGTGGCGGACCGCAGGACCCCCGCGCCTTCGGACATGATCCGCTGGATGGTCAGCCGGGCGTCGGGGGCGATGAGCGGCAGGAGGGCGGCGGCGTCGGCCGTCCCGTGCGGGGCGGTGGCGTCCGCCGTGCCGCGCGACGTGGCCGGGGGCCGGGCGGCGGAGGGTCCGGTACGGGGGGCCGCCGCGACCGCGGCGATGTCGGCCGCGATGCGCTCGGCGAACACCAGTCCTTCGAGGAGGGAGTTCGACGCCAGCCGGTTCGCGCCGTGCACGCCCGTGCAGGCCACCTCGCCGCAGGCGTACAGGCCCGGCACGGTCGTCCGGCCGCGCAGGTCCGTACGGATGCCGCCGGAGGCGTAGTGGGCGGCGGGCGCGACCGGGATCGGCTCGGTGACCGGGTCGATGCCGTGGGACCGGCAGGCGGCGAGGATGGTGGGGAAGCGGGTGGCCCACATCCGCGCGCCGAAGTGCCTGGCGTCCAGGTACATGTGCTCGGTGCCCCGCTCCCGCATACGGCGCATGATCGCCTTGGCGACGATGTCGCGGGGCGCCAGCTCGGCGAGTTCGTGCTGGTCGAGCATGAAGCGGACCCCGTCGGCGTCCACGAGATGGGCGCCCTCGCCCCGTACCGCCTCGGACACCAGCGGCTGCTGGCCCTCCGATCCGGCGCCGAGGAAGAGCACCGTCGGGTGGAACTGCACGAATTCGAGGTCGGAGACCTCGGCGCCGGCGCGCAGCGCGAGGGCCACGCCGTCGCCGGTCGAGACGGCGGGGTTGGTCGTCGCCGAGAAGACCTGGCCCATGCCCCCGGTGGCCAGGACGACGGCGGGGGCGCGGACGGCGCCGACACCGTCGTGCTGGCCCTCGCCCATCACATGGAGGGTGACGCCGGAGGTGTTGCCGTGCTCGTCGGTGAGGAGGTCGAGCACCAGCGCGTTCTCCACCGTACGGAGGGAGGCGTCACGGACCGCGTCCACCAGGGCGCGGGAGATCTCCGCACCGGTGGCGTCTCCCCCGGCGTGGGCGATGCGGCGGCGGTGGTGGCCGCCCTCGCGGGTGAGCTGGAGGTCGCCCGTCGCGGACGTGTCGAACCGCGCGCCGGTCCCGATCAGACGGCGCACCGCGTCGGGGCCCTCGGTGACCAGGGTGCGGACGGCCTCCTCGTCACAGAGGCCGGCCCCGGCGACGAGGGTGTCGCTCAGATGCTGCTCGGGGGTGTCGCCCTCACCGAGGGCGGCGGCGATGCCGCCCTGCGCCCAGCGGGTGGAGCCGTCGTCGAGGCGCGCCTTGGTGACGACGACCGTCCTGAGCCCGGCCGCCGTACAGCGCAGCGCCGCGGTGAGTCCGGCGACACCGGAACCGACCACGACCACGTCGGCGTCGACGGCCCAGCCGGGCACGGGCGCGGTGAGCTGGCTGCCGGCCGGCGGCCCCGGTACCGGCTTCCGGGCGGACTCGGCGGTCACTGGGCGGCTCCGAACGTCAGGGGGATGTTGTCGATCAGCCGTGTCGAGCCGACGCGCGCCGCCACGGCGAGGATCGCCTCGCCGGTGTGGTCGTCGGGGACCTCGGTGAAGTCGGCCGGGTCCACGAGGGCCAGGTAGTCGAGCGCGAAGGACCGGTTGTCCCTGGCGGCCCCGTCGAGGACGACGCGGGCCGCGGACCGTACGGCGTGCGCGCCGCAGCCGTGCGCCGGCGGCGTACCGGAGGCGGCGTTGGCCACCGCGTGCGTGTCGGCGGCGGCACGGGCCTCGCCGAGCGCGGAGAGGGCGGCGGCGCGCGCCTTCGACATGGGCGCGGACTCCGCGCGGGCGCGCAGCGCGTGCTGGGCCCCCAGGCGGTCCCTCGCCGCGAAGAGCGCGAGGGAGAGCGCGAGGGCGGTGCGCCGCTCGGCGGCGGAGAGGAACCGGTTGCGGCTGGAGAGCGCGAGACCGTCCTCCTCACGGACCGTCGGCACGCCGACGATCTCGACCGGGAAGTTCAGGTCGCGGACCATCCGCCGGATCAGGGCGAGCTGTTGGGCGTCCTTCTCTCCGTAGAAGGCGACGTCGGGGGCGGTGAGGTGCAGCAGCTTGGCGACGACGGTGAGCATGCCGTCGAAGTGGCCGGGCCGCGCGGCGCCTTCGAGGCGCTCCCCCATGGGGCCGGCGGAGATCCGCACCTGGGGCGTGCCGCCCGGGTACACCTCGCCCACGGACGGGGCGAACACGGCGTCGGCGCCTGCCGCCCCGGCCGTCCTGAGATCCGATTCGAGTGTCCGGGGGTAGCGGTCGAGGTCCTCGCCCGCGCCGAACTGGAGCGGGTTGACGAAGACGGTGACGACGACGGAACCGGCCGGGCCGACGTGCTCCCGGGCGGCGCGCACCAGCGCGGCGTGGCCGTCGTGGAGGGCGCCCATCGTCATCACGACGGCGGTGCGGGCGGCGGGCGCGGGCCCGTCGGCGACCGGGGGCCGGTCGCCGCGGCGGGCGAGCAGCCGGGTCAGCTCCGCGCGCGTGGAGACCGGTTCGAGGCTCATCGGCCGCTCCCCCCGTGGTGGTCGCCGTCGGCGAGGACGTCCAGCAGGTCCTCCGCGAGGCCCGGCTTGAGCAGGCCGTGGGCGAGCGCCCGGTCGGCCGTCGTGCGGGCCATCGCCAGATAGCCCGGTACGGCGGCGGGCGCGTGCGCGCGCAGTTGGGCGACGTGCGCGGCGACGGTGCCGGCGTCGCCACGGGCGACGGGGCCGGTGAGCGCGGCGTCACCGGAGCGCAGCGCGTTGTCGAGGGCGGCGCCGAGGAGCGGGCCGAGCATCCTGTCCGGCGCGGCGACACCGGCCTTGCCGAGCAGCTCCATGGACTGGGCGACCAGCGTGACCAGGTGGTTCGCGCCGAGCGCCAGGGCGGCGTGGTAGAGCGGGCGGGCGTCCTCCTCGACCCACTCGGGCTCGCCGCCCATCTCGATGACCAACGCCTCTGCGGCGAGCCGCAGTTCGTCGGGCGCGGTCACCCCGAAGGAGCAGCCCGCCAGCCGCTGGACGTCCACGGAGGTGCCGGTGAACGTCATCACGGGGTGGAGGGCGAGTGGCAGCGCGCCCGCGTGCAGGGCCGGGGAGAGGACCTTCGTGCCGTACCGCCCGGAGGTGTGGACCAGCAGCTGTCCGGGCCGTACGGCACCGGTCTCGACGAGTCCTTCGACCAGGCCGGGCAGGGCGTCGTCCGGGACGGTCAGCAGCACCAGCTCGGCGCGGGCGAGCACTTCGGCCGGCGTCACCAGGGGCACGTCGGGGAGCAGGACGGCCGCCCTGCGCACGGAGGCGTCGGAGACGCCCGACGCGGCGACCGGGCGGTGGCCCGCGAGCCGGAGAGCGGCGGCCAGCGTGGGTCCGACGCGACCGGAACCGACGACTCCGACCGTGAGCCGGGCGGGCCTGTCCCTCGGGTCACGCGGATCTCTGGGAACTGCTGATGCGTTCACGCGGCGGGGCCTTCCGTTCCAGTCCGCGACGGGTACCGGACGATTTCTCGCCATGCTACGCCAGCGTTTCGTGGCATTCCCCGACTGTCCACAGGCTGTGGGCGGCCCCGGCGCAAGGAGTGGGACCCGGCCGCCCCGTGGACGATGATCCCCCCATGGGAGACATCAGCGAACAGGACGAACGACGACGACGGCTGGCCGCCTGGAAGGCGTCCGGACGGATCCTCTGGCGCGGCTCGGCCGACCGGCCCCTCGGTGAGCGGCTGGCCGCTCTGGCGGCCGACGCGGCGTCGGTCCACGACCTGGACGAATGGACGGACGTGTACGGGGACGGGGTCGTCGCCGAGCTGGAGAGCCGGGTGGCGGACCTGCTCGGCTTCCCGGCCGCCGCGTTCTTCCCGACCGGGACCATGGCGCAGCAGGTGGCGCTGCGCTGCTGGGCGGGGCGCACCGGGAACGCGACCGTGGCGCTGCACCCGCTGGCGCACCCCGAGGTGCACGAGGGCGGCGCCCTGTCGGTCGTCAGCGGACTGCGTACGGTCCATCCGACGTCCGCGCCCCGGCTGCCGTCGGCGGAGGAGATCCACGCGGCGGACGAGCCGTTCGGCACGCTGATGCTGGAACTGCCGCTGCGCGACGCGGGTTTCGTGCTGCCGACGTGGGACGAGCTCGTCGCGGTGGTGGCGGCGGCGCGCGAACGCGACGCGGTGGTGCACTTCGACGGCGCGCGGCTGTGGGAGTGCGTGACGCACTTCGGCCGGCCGCTGAAGGAGATCGCCGGACTCGCCGACAGCGTGTACGTGTCCTTCTACAAGTCCCTGGACGGGCTGTCCGGGGCGATGCTCGTGGGGCCGCCGGCGGTGGTCGAGGAGGCGCGGGTGTGGCGGCATCGGTACGGAGGGCAGCTCTTCCAGCAGTATCCGGCGGCGCTCTCCGCGCTGCTGGGGCTCGAACGGGAGCTGCCCCGGCTGCCTTCGTACGTGGCGCACGCGCGCGTGGTCGCGGCGGCGCTGGCGGAGGGGCTCGGGGAGCCCGCGCCCGGCGCCGCGGGGGAGGCGGTGGCCCCGTGGTTCCGGGTGCATCCGGGAAGGCCGCACACGCACCAGTTCCAGGTGTGGCTTCCGTACGAGGCGGCGGTGCTCAACGAGGCGTCGGTGCGGCAGGCCGAGGAGACCGGTGTGACGCTGTTCCGCCGCTGGTTCGAGTCGGGTGCGGGCCCGCCCGGCCTGGCGGTGGCGGAGGTGACGGTGGGGGCGGCGGGACTGGAGTGGACGGCGGACGACGTCCGGGCGGCCGTCGGTGAGTTCATGGCGCGCGTGACGGCCGGGAACGGGGCCGCCGGCTGAACGGGCCCGCCGATTGACGGGTGGCGTCAATCGTCCGCCGCGCTGTCAGTGGCGGCGGGCAGCATGGCTGCATGAGCGTGACCATCGACATCACCGGACTGCCCCACGAGCGGATCGTCTTCGGACCCTCCCCGCTCGCGGAGCTGGGCGCCGCCCTGCACGCGCTGTCCGAGCCCGGTCACCACGCCCGGCTGCACGGCTGGGTCACCTCGACGTCCGCCGGCCTCAAGCCGGAGCTGGCCGACCGGCTGCACGAGGCCGACTTCCTGTGGCGCTCCGCCCGCTCCGACATCCTGCTGCCCGCCCGCCCCCGCGAGACGCTGGCCGAGGAGCTGGACGACCTCGACACGATGCCGGACGAGCAGTACGTGGACGCGGCGCTGGAGATCTCCTGCGCCAGTCGCTACGGCACGGGCGCGCAGTCCCCGCTGGCGGACGCCGCCACGCGCGGGCGCGTACTGGACCTGGCGGCGGCGCGGGGGCCGCGGCAGGCCGCCTTCGTACGGCGCATGCTGCACGATCCGCCCGCCGTCCGGGAGTGGATACGGCGGCTGCTGGAGGACTGCGACCAGGCGTTCTTCGCCGAGACCTGGCGGCGCGTCCGCGTCCAGCTGGCCGCCGACGCCCGGCACAAGACCGAGCTGCTGCGGCGCAAGGGGCTCGCGGAGGCCGTCGCCGCCGTCTCGTCCGCGGTGAGCCTCCGGGAGACGGCGACGGGCGGCCGGGCCGTGGTCGTCGACAAGCTCACGTCGGGCGCCACGACCGCCACCGGATCGGGCCTGACCTTCCTGCCGACCGCCTTCGGCTGGCCCCATCTGCTGGCGCTGTACGCGCCCGGCTGGCAGCCGGTCGTCCAGTACCCGGTGGGCAGCCCGGAGCCGTCGGACGGCGCGCCGTCCGTGGAGACGGTGAAGCTCCGTCTGGAGGCGGTCGCGCACCCCATGCGGATGCGGATGTGCCGGAGTCTGGCGCGGGGCTGGTTCACGACGGGCGAGCTGGCCGACGCGTACGGGATCACGGCGCCCGAGGTGTCCCGGCATCTGGCCGTGCTGCGCAAGGCCGGGCTGCTGTCGACCCGTCGCCGGGGCCGCTATGTGCTGCACCAGCTGGACGTGACCCTCGTGGCCCGGCTCGGCAGCGACTTCCTGGAGGGCGTGCTGCGCTGACCGGCGCGGAGCCGCCCACCGCCCCTGCCCTCCGGTCCGGCTCCGGCTCCGGCTCCGGCTCCGGCTCCGGGGCAAGGCTCCGGCTCCGGCTCAGTCGAAGCGGATGTGCCTGACGCCGGTCCAGGCGCGCCGCAGCCGGTGACGGAACGCGCTGTCGGTGTCCGGCGCGAGCCGCAGCCCGGCCGAAGCGGCGACGGCGTCGGCGACCTGGGGGACCGTCAGGCCGTCCGTACGGAGGTGCTCGCCGAACTGCGGCCGGGCCAGCCGCTCCAGACAGTGGTCCAGCTTCCCGACGGCGAAACTCTCCCGCCTGAGTCCCAGCCCGAGTCCGCGTTCGGTGAGCCTCCTCAGGACGGTCTCGCGCTCCGCGAGCAGCGCGAAGTGGTGTACGTCGTGCCCCTCCGCACGCAGCCGCCCGACGATCTCCCCGAAGTAGCCGTCGTCGACGAGCGTCATGGGGCGATGACCGGGCCGTCGTGCCCGCGCAGCGCCAGATCCAGCATGTCGTGCACGCCCTGCCGCCAGACGGGCAGGTCCTGGAAGTCGCCCCGCAGCCCCGCGGGCAGCATGCGGTGCAGCCCGAACCCGACGTGCTCGGGATCGCAGACGACACTGCCCGGCAGCCGCCGCGCGATCTCGTACGCGGTCTGTGTCTTCCCGCCGCCGAAGGGGCCGTTGAGCCACAGGAGCATCAGAGGGCGCCGCCCCCGGCGCGCACCAGTCCCGACTCGTACGCGAGCACCACGACCTGCACCCGGTCGCGCAGACCGAGCTTGGTGAGGATGCGGCCGACGTGCGTCTTCACGGTCGCCTCGGAGAGCACCAGCCGGGCGGCGATCTCGCCGTTGGACAGGCCCTGCGCGACGAGCAGCATGACCTCGCGCTCGCGGCCGGTCAGCCGCTCCAGCGCGCCGGAGGCCGCCCCGCTCTCCTTGCCGCTCGGCAGCATCGCCGAGAAGCGGTCGAGCAGCCGCCGGGTCGTGGACGGCGCGACGACCGCGTCACCGCTGTGCACGGCGCGGATCGCGGTCAGCAGCTCCGACGGCGGTACGTCCTTGAGCATGAAGCCGCTGGCGCCCGCCTTGAGCCCCGAGAAGGCGTACTCGTCGAGGTCGAACGTGGTCAGGATGAGCACCTTGGGCGCGTCGGGCTCCGCGCAGATCCGGCGGGTCGCCTCCACCCCGTCCAGCCGCGGCATACGGACGTCCATCAGGACGACGTCCACGGCGGTGCCGCGCAACTTCTCGATCGCCTCCGCGCCGTCGCCCGCCTCCGCGACGACCTCCATGTCCGGCTGTGCGGCCAGCACCATGCGAAAACCGGTGCGCAGCAGCACCTGGTCGTCGACGAGCATCACGCGGATCGACATCGGCGGGTTCCTTCTCCGTTGGTCCAGTGGGCGGTCGGGGTGGCGCGGGCGGGAGTGGTGACGGCCGGCGCCCGGTGCGCGGGCTCCACTTCAGTGCGCGGGCTTCAGTGGAAGGAGCGCGCTGATGCGGAAGCCGCCCCCCGGGCGCGGCCCCGCGTCGAGCGTGCCGCCGACCATGCCGACGCGCTCCCGCATCCCGATGAGACCGTGCCCCCGGCCGTCCGCGCCACCGTCCACGTACATCTCGTGGCCCGCGCCGCGCCCGTCGTCCTCGACCAGAAGCCCGAGCCCGTCGTCGAAGTAGACCAGACGGACGCTGGCCCCCACATCCGGTCCGCCGTGCTTGCGGCTGTTCGTCAGGGCTTCCTGGACGATCCGGTACGCGGTCAGCTCCACCCCGCTCGGCAGCGACCGGGGGGTGCCCTCGACCTTGAAGTCCACGGTGAGCCCCGCCGAGCGCACCTGTTCGACCAGGTCCTCTATCTGCCGGACGTCGGGCTGCGGCACGTACTCGCCGCTCTCCTTCACATCCCCGGTCCGCAGCACACCGAGCAGCCGGCGCATCTCCGCCAGCGCCTGCCGTCCGGTGCCCGAGATGGTCTCCAGCGCCTGTCTGGCCTGCTCGGGCGCGCTGTCCAGGACATAGGCGGCGCCGTCGGCCTGGACGACCATCACCGACACGTTGTGCGCGACGACGTCGTGCAGCTCGCGGGCGATCCGGGCGCGCTCGGCGGCGACGGCCACCTTGGCCTGCGCCTCGCGCTCCTTCTCCAGCCGGGTGGCGCGCTCCTCCAGCTCAGCGAAGTACGCGCGACGGGTCCGGATGGAGTCGCCGAGCACCCAGGCGAGCACGAAGGGCACGGTCAGCACGACGGTGAGGAAGACCTGCCCGCCGAAGCCGGCCTCGGTGGAGGGCCAGCGCAGCGACGCCAGCGGCGCCGCCGCGACCCCGCCGATCAGGCCCAGCCGGGTGGCCCAGCGGGGGCCGCCACGGGCGGCGACCGTGTAGATGAGCACCAGCATGGCGAAGTCGGCCGGATTGACGCTGATGTCGGCCAGCAGCTGCACCACGCCCAGGACGGCGATCAGCAGCAGCATCTTCTCCGGGGCACGTCGGCGCAGCGCGACGGTCAGCGACAGCAGAAGCACGACGACGAGTGCCACGAGCATCCGCTCGACGCCGGTGTTGCTCTCCACCCCCACCCACAGCAGGGAGAACCCGAAGAGCGCCACAGCCCAGAAGCTGTCGACGCCCGTCGGGTGCCTGCGGAGAAAATCATAGAGACGCTGCACGTAACCCAGCGTAGGGAAGCGGAAAAGGTAGAAGGGTCAACCGGAGGGCCGATCCGGTCGGTCGGCGCGTACTCCCCAAGGTGGAGACTTGGGCCCGTGACGGATGAGACGTGTAAGCGCGAGGGGCCTCACGGGGCCCTGTGGGGCCCTGAGCCGCGTGGGTGGGCCGCGGCCATGGAGAGCGCGCTGTACGGCCCGGAGGGCTTCTACCGGCGCCCTGAGGGGCCTGCCGGGCACTTCCGCACCTCCGTGCACGCCTCCCCGCTGTTCGCGTCGGCCGTCGCGCGGCTGCTGGTGGCGACGGCGGAGGCGCTGGACACCGACGAGATCGACCTGGTCGACGTCGGCGCGGGGCGCGGGGAGCTGCTGACGGGGGTCCTGGCCGCCGTGCCGGACGGGCTGGCCGTCAGGCCGTACGCCGTGGAACGGGCCGCGCGACCGCCGGGGCTGGACGCGCGCGTGGAGTGGACCGACCGGCCGCCGGAGGGTGTGCGCGGACTGCTGTTCGCCAACGAGTGGCTGGACAACGTGCCGGTGGACGTCGCCGAGACCGGTCCCGACGGGACGGTGCGCTACGTCCTGGTCGGCCCCGACGGTACGGAGCGGCCCGGCGCCCCGGTCGGCGGCGCGGACGCCGCGTGGCTGGCGCGCTGGTGGCCGATGGCCGGGCCGGGGTCGCGGGCGGAGATCGGGCGCACCCGTGACGAGGCGTGGGCCGCCGCCGCGGCGACGCTGGACCGGGGGCTGGCGGTGGCCGTCGACTACGCCCATGTACGGGGCGACCGGCCGCTGTTCGGGACGCTGACCGGGTTCCGGGACGGCCGCGAGGTGCGTCCGGTGCCGGACGGGAGCGGCGACATCACCGCGCACGTGGCGCTGGACGCGTGCGCGGCGGCGGTCACGGAACCGGGGAAGGACCACGCCGACGGCACGGACGGCACCGACGCCACGGACGGCCGGGAGGGGCCGGTCGTCCGGGGCGGCCCGGCGGCCTTCGTACTGAGTCAGCGCGAGGCCCTGCACCGTCTCGGCGTCAGCGGGGCGCGCCCCCCGCTCTCCCTCGCCACCACCGACCCCGCCTCCTACGTGGGCGCGCTCGCCACCGCCGGCCAGGCCGCCGAACTGACCGCCCGCGGCGGTCTCGGTGACTTCGGCTGGCTGATGACCCCCGTCCGGACCGCTCTGAGAGACTGGGCCCCATGACGGAGACCACCCGCACGACGGTCGGCATCGGCGGCGCGGCCGAGAGCACGGACATGGTGCTCAACATCGGGCCCCAGCACCCCTCCACGCACGGTGTGCTCCGACTGCGCCTGGTACTCGACGGCGAGGTGATCCAGCACGCCGAGCCGGTCATCGGCTACATGCACCGCGGCGCCGAGAAGCTGTTCGAGGCGCGCGACTACCGCCAGATCGTGATGCTCGCCAACCGCCACGACTGGCTGTCGGCGTTCTCCAACGAGCTGGGTGTGGTGATGGCCGTCGAGCGCATGCTCGGTATGGAGGTCCCGCAGCGCGCCGTCTGGACCCGGACCCTGCTCGCCGAGCTGAACCGGATGCTCAACCATCTGATGTTCCTCGGCTCCTACCCCCTCGAACTGGGCGGGATCACCCCGGTGTTCCACGCCTTCCGGGAGCGCGAGGAGCTCCAGGCCGTCATGGAGGAGATCTCCGGCGGCCGGATGCACTTCATGTTCAACCGGGTCGGCGGTCTCAAGGAGGACCTGCCCGCGGGCTGGCTGGACCGCGCCAGGCACGCGGTCTCCGAGGTCCGTTCGCGGATGGACGTGTACGACAGGCTGGTCCTCGGCAACGAGATCTTCCGGGGCCGCACCCGTGGCGTGGGCGTCCTCCCGGCGCAGGCGGTGCACGCGTACGGGGTCTCGGGTCCGATCGCTCGGGCCTCGGGCGTGGACTTCGATCTGCGCCGCGACGAGCCGTACCTCGCGTACGGCGAACTCCAGGACACGCTGGAGGTCGTGACCCGCGAGGACGGGGACTGCCTGGCCCGCTTCGAATGCCTGCTGGGACAGACCCACAACTCGCTGGACCTCGCGGACGCGTGCCTGGACCGCATCGCCGATCTGGAGCCCGGCCCGATCAACCAGCGGCTGCCCAAGGTCCTCAAGGCGCCCGAGGGACACACCTACGCCTGGACCGAGAACCCGCTCGGGATCAACGGCTACTACCTGGTGTCGAAGGGCGAGAAGACGCCGTACCGGCTGAAGCTGCGCTCGGCGTCCTTCAACAACATCCAGGCCCTCACCGAACTGCTGCCGGGCACCCTGGTGGCCGACATGGTGGCGATCCTCGGCTCGCTCTTCTTCGTCGTCGGCGACATCGACAAGTAGCACGGACGAGTTGCACGGGCGGGCCGCCGAACGGGCGCGGCCCCGCCCGCGAGGCCGGGGCCCGCCCCCGGCTCAGGAGCCGATCGCGCTGCGCAGCTGGCCCAGCGGCAGCGGCTCCGTCTCGTCGTGCTCGGTGAGGTCGATGACCTGGCCCACCGCCGGGTCCCCGGACTCGCGCTGCGCGGCCAGGGCCTCCTCACCTGCCACATCGGCCAGGTCCTCGCGCTGCGCGCGCTCCAACTGCGCCTGCTCCGCCCGTCCGGCCCCGCTGCCCGGGCCGGGGGCCTCCGCGGCGTCCCGGCCGTCCTCGGTCGCGTCGGCGGACGGTTCGGCGCCCGACGGGCCGCCCTTCTGCGTACCGAAGAAGTCGAACCCTCCCTCGGGACCGCGCTGGAGCCGGTGGCGCCTGCTGTACGGGACGATCGCCGAGGCGCCGGGGTGGGGGCGGGTGGCCGGCAGGGACGACGTCCGCCGGGCCCTCAGCGGCAGCGCGGACGACGGGCGGTCGTGCGGCTCGGCGGCTGTCGCCGCTTCCGCCGAGCGCCCCCGGCCGGCCGCCTTCTCCCGCTCGGCCCGCTCCTGTTCCGCCCTCTCGGCGCGTGCGCTCTCCTCGGCCTTCGCGGCCCGCCTCGCCCGCTCCGCCTCCACCTCGGCCTCGCGGGCCGCGCGTTCGGCGAGCTGCCGCCGGCGGGCGTCATCGAGGATGCGCCGGGTGTGCTGCGTGATGCCGTTGCGGGTCAGGTCGTCGAGGGCCTTGGCGGCCCGGAAGTACGCCGACGCGGTGGGCGTACTGCCCGCGGGAGGCAGCGCCTTGGGCTCCTGGGCCGCCTCGATCGCGAGCTGCCGCCGGCCCTCCAGCGCGCTGGCCCGCGCGGTCTCCGCCGTGGCGTACCGCCGCAGGAGCGCGGCGTGCTCACCGCGCAGCTTGGCGAGTTCGGCCCGCTTGGCGCGCAGCTTGGTCTCCAGCCTGGTGCGAATCTCGCGCGATTCGTCGATATCGGCTTCGAGTTCGGCTATTCGCTCCTCGGTCTTCCACTCCTCGCTCGCCCGCGCGCGCGTCAGCTCCGCGACACGCCTGCCCGCCGCCGCGTCCCAACTGCGCATCAGACAGGCGCCGGTGACGGCGGCCACCGCGGTGACGGCCACCAGACCACGGAGCGCCACGGGTTCCGCGAGGAGCCAGGCGCCCGCGGCGCAGAGCGCCGCGGCCCCCGCGACGGCCGACGGCGGCAGAATCCTGTGGAGGGGCGGGGAATGGCGATGGCGTCCACGTGGCATGGCCCGAAATTTACCGCGCGTGGACGCGGAATGGGGGTCGGCCGGACAATCTTTCCCCGTCCGTTGCCGACCCCACCGCCGTTCCTCCGCTTCCCTCCGTCCGGCGGCTACTTGCCGATCAGACCTTTCGACTCCAGATACTCCTTGGCGACATCCGCGGGCTTCGCGCGTTCCGCGTCGACCTTCAGGTTGAGCTTCGCGAGATCCTCTGTCGTGAGGGTGTCGCCGAGTTTGCCGAGAAGGTCCGCTATCTCCTGGGAACCGGCGTCCTTGGCATTGACCACCGGAAGTACGTTGTCCGCGTTCTGGAGCTTCTTGTCGTCCTCCAGGACCACCAGACCGAAGCTGTCGAGCGTGCCGTCGGTGGTGGTGCTGAGCACCAGCTGGTCCTTGCCGTCCTTCACCGCCTGCTTGGCCTGCGGCGTGCCGACACCCTGCGGGTCGATGCCGACGACGTCGATCCCGTAGGTCTTCTTGAGGCCGGGCGCGCAGAACGGCCGTACCTCGCACTCGTCGCCCGCGGCGATCTTCACCTTGAGCTTCGAAGCGCCCAGATCCGAGAGCGTCTTGAGGTTGTTCTTCTCCGCGTATTCCTTGGTCACGGCGAAGGCGTTCTGGTCGACCGCCTTGCCGGCGGGCAGCACCTTGAGCCCGCGCGGTTCGGCCAGCTTCTCCAGGGCGGCGACCGTGGCGGCCGTGTCGCTGGAGGCGAGCGGGGTCTTCAATGCCTCGTCCGCGCCGTTCACCTTGGCGTTGAGGAATTCGGTGAGCGTCGCCGCGTATTCCGGGACGACGTCGATCTCCCCCTTCTCCAGGGAGGGCTCGTACAGCTCGCGGTTCTTCACCGTGGTGACGGAGGTGTCGTATCCGCCGTCACCGAGGATCTGCGCGTAGAGCTCGGCCAGCACCTTGGACTCGGTGAAGGCCGCGGCGCCTACGACGAGGGAGCCCTTCTTGTCGGAGCCGGAGCCCTTGTCGGAACCGCCGTCCGACTCCAGGCTGTCGCCGCCGCACGCGGCGAGCGACGCGGTGAGGACGACGGCGCCGAGCACCGCACCCGCCATGCGCGAGGTCTTGCTCATGAGAGTTCCACCATCCGTAGAGGCCATGGGAGGCCGAAAAAGTCGAGAGAGAGAAAAGTCGGTCGTCACACGGTCGTCGTATTCGGAACACCGTTCGCAGCTGCGTCGCCGCCGGGCCGCTGTGCCCGGGTGGCCGCGGCGCGAGGAGACGGGTCGAGCACCCGGTCCACCGCCACGAGCACGCCCTCGACCAGCAGCGCGAGCAGCGCCACCAGGAGCGCGCCCGCGACCACCTGCGGGGTGTCGTACGTGTTGAAGCCGGCGGTGATGATCCGCCCGAGACCGCCCTGCCCCACCATCGCCGCGATCGTGGCGGTGGCGACCACCTGCACGGAGGCCGACCGCAGGCCGGTCATCACCATCGGGTACGCCAGGGGCAGCTCGACCCTCAGGAAGAGCTGGCGCCCGGACATCCCCATGCCCCGTGCGGCCTCCAGCACCGCGCGGTCCACCTCCCGCATACCCACATAGGCGTTGGTCAGCAGCGGCGGCACGGCGAAGAGCACCAGAGCGACGATCGTCGGCACATAGCCGGCGTTGCGCAGCGGGGAGAGCATGAACAGGGCGAGCACGGCGAAGACCGGGATCGCCCGCCCCACGTTGGATATGTTGACGGCCAGCGCGCCGCCCTTGCCGATGTGCCCGAGGTAGAAGGCCGTCGGCAGGGCTATCGCGCAGGCGAGTGCGAGCGCGACCCCGCTGACGTACACATGCTCACCGAGCCGGGCCAGGGCCCCGCCGTCACCGGACCAGTTGGAACCGGTGACCAGCCAGGTCCACGCGTCACCCAGGACACCCATGGGTCAGCCCCCCACCTTCACCGGGTCGCCGGTCCGGCCCGCACGCGCAGGGCGCGGCGAGCGGTCCTTGACCGTACGTATGCGCGTCCAGGGCGTGAGCAGTCGCTGAAGCCCCAGGAGCAGCAGGTCGGCGGTGACCGCCAGCAGCACGCAGAGCACGGAGGCGGTGAGCACCTGCGCCTTGAAGAGGCTCGGCAGCGCGTCCTCGATGAGATTGCCGAGGCCGCCGCGTCCCACGATCGAGCCGACGGTCGTCAGCGCGATCGTGGAGACCGTCGCGATCCGGAGCCCCGCCATCAGCGCGGGCAGGGCGAGCGGCAGCTCGACCTCCCAGAGCAGCCGCCCGGAGCCGTACCCCATCCCGCGGGCGGCCTCCTTGGCCTCGGCGGGGACGGAGTCGAGGCCCGCCATGATGTTCCTCACGAGGATCGTCAGCGAGTAGAGCACCAGGCCGGTGACCACCAGCGCGGTCGACAGCCCGAAGAACGGCAGCAGCAGCGAGAACATCGCCAGCGACGGGATCGTGTAGAGCAGCGTCGTCAGTCCGAGCACGGGCCCGGCGAAAGCCGGTTTGCCGCGGGCGAGCAGCGCCAGCGGAAAGGCCACGAGCAGCCCGATGAGGACCGAGACGACGGTGATCCCGACGTGCTGGACCGTCGCATCGATCAACTCCTGGCTACGGGAGCGGAGGTACTCTCCGCAGATCCATTCGTTCGCCGCCAGACAGCTTTGAGTGCTCATCCACCCCCGCCTCCCCTATCTCTCCGAACGTATGTCTGGTGTCTTTGTCTGGGCGACCCTATCCCCGACCACCGACAATCGTGGAAGGCCGCCACATTCCAGCAACATTGCCTTCACACAAGACCCGTCACAATGGGGAAATCATGATCCGATTCGAGCACGTCACCAAGCGGTACCCGGACGGCACCACGGCCGTCGACGACCTCAGCCTGGAGGTCGGAGCGGGCGAGCTGGTCACGCTCGTCGGACCCTCCGGCTGCGGCAAGACCACCACCATGAAGATGGTCAACCGGCTGATCGAACCGACCGAAGGCCGGATATTCCTGGACGGGGACGACATATCGACCATCGACCCCGTCCAACTCCGGCGCCGGATCGGCTATGTGATCCAGCAGGTGGGCCTCTTCCCCCACAAGACGATCCTGGAGAACACGGCGACCGTCCCCCATCTCCTTGGCTGGCAGCGCGGCAAGGGCCGTGAGCGAGCGGCCGAACTCCTCGACCTGGTCGGTCTCGACCCGTCCGTCTACGGCGACCGCTACCCCGAGCAGCTCTCCGGCGGACAGCGCCAGCGCGTGGGCGTGGCACGGGCGCTGGCCGCCGACCCGCCCGTCCTGCTGATGGACGAGCCCTTCGGCGCGGTCGACCCCGTCGTACGCGAACACCTCCAGAACGAGTTCCTGAAACTCCAGGCCGCCGTCAACAAGACCGTGCTCTTCGTCACTCACGACATCGAGGAGGCTGTCCGGCTCGGTGACCGGATCGCCGTCTACGGCCAGGGCACCATCGAGCAGTTCGACGCCCCCGCCGCCGTGCTGGGCGCCCCCGCCACGCCGTACGTCGCCGACTTCGTCGGCGCGGACCGCGGCCTCAAGCGCCTCTCGGTCACACCGATCGAGGAAGGCGACCTGGAACAGCCGCCCGTCGTACATCTGGACGACCCCCTGCGGACGGCGGCGGCGAAGCTTTCCAAGGAGGGCGCGCGCTGGGCGGTCGTCCTGGACGCCGACGACAATCTGCACGGCTGGATCTCCGCCGAGGAGACCGGGTCCGCGGGCAGCGTGCGGGAGCACGCCCGCCGTATGGAGGCGTGGCTGCCCGTCGGCGCCTCACTCAAGCAGGCGTTCTCCACCATGCTCCAGCACGACGCCGGCTGGATCGCCGTCATCGACAAGGAGGAGACCGGCCGCTTCCTCGGAGTCCTGACCCCGGCCCGGCTGCACGAGGCGCTGCGCCGCTCCATCGACGCGGACGCGCACGCCATCCCGCGCACCGAGGTGGAACTGGAGACCGTCGCACAGATCGCCGCCTCCTGACCGCGCCGCCCGTGAAGGAGCCCGTGCCCGCCCGGCGGGCACGTCCCCGCCCCCGTACGGGCCTAGGGTGGGACGTATGAGTACGTTGCGCCCGCGGGGCGGAAGGGGCACGGTCGACGGCCTGCCGGAGTGGGACCGCTGCGCGGTCATGGGAGTCGTCAACGTGACGCCCGATTCCTTCTCCGACGGTGGCCGCTG
This sequence comes from Streptomyces sp. NPDC104581, assembly GCF_055583685.1. Taxonomy (NCBI): domain Bacteria; kingdom Bacillati; phylum Actinomycetota; class Actinomycetes; order Kitasatosporales; family Streptomycetaceae; genus Streptomyces; species Streptomyces sp. NPDC104581. The sequence goes on along the minus strand of NZ_JBVJNN010000014.1, from coordinate 104,415 downwards.
GTTCGACACCACGGCCGCGGTCAAGCGCGGCCTCGACCTGGCCGGCGAGGGCGCCGACCTGGTGGACGTGGGCGGCGAGTCGACCCGCCCCGGCGCCTCCCGGGTCGGCGAGGACGAGGAGCTGCGGCGCGTCGTGCCCGTCGTACGGGGCCTGGCCTCCGAGGGCGTCACCGTGTCCGTGGACACCATGCGGGCCTCCGTCGCCGAACAGGCGGTGGCCGCCGGCGCCGTCCTGGTCAACGATGTCAGCGGCGGCCTCGCGGACCCGGCCATGGTGCCCGCCGTCGCCGCCGCGGAGGTGCCCTTCGTCGTCATGCACTGGCGCGGCTTCAGCCAGGACATGAACACCCGGGCCGTGTACACGGACGTCGTCGCCGAGGTGGTGGCCGAACTCCGCGAGCGAATGGAGGCGGTCGTCGCCGGGGGGATCGCCCCCGGGCGCCTGGTCGTCGACCCCGGCCTCGGCTTCGCCAAGGACGCCGGACACGACCTCGCCCTGCTGGCCGGTCTGACGGACCTGCGGGCACTGGGCCGGCCCCTGCTGGTCGCCGCGTCCCGCAAGCGGTTCCTCGGCCGGGTACTGGCCGGTGACGGCGCCCCGCCGCCGGCCCGCGAACGGGACGCCGCCACCGCCGCCGTCTCCGCGATCGCCGCGCGCGAGGGCGCCTGGGCGGTCCGGGTGCACGAGGTACGCGCGACGGCCGACGCCGTCCGCGTGGCACGCGCCGTCGAGGGCGCCCGGTGAGGAGTCTGCCGAGCGGGACCGACAGGGAACAGGTCGACGCCCTCAACACCGCCTTCTACGAAGCCATGGAGCGCGGCGACCTGGACGGGCTGTCCGAACTGTGGCTGGACGGCGACAGCCCCGCAGTCAGCTGCGTCCACCCGGGCTGGCCGGTGCTCACCGGCCGCGGCGAGGTGCTGCGCTCGTACGCGCTGATCATGGCCAACACCGAGTACATCCAGTTCTTCCTCACGGATGTCGTGGTCTCCGTCGCGGGCGACACCGCCCTCGTGACCTGCACCGAGAACATCCTGAGCGGCGGACCGGCGGAGGAGAGCGGCGCGCTCGGCCCGCTCGTGGGGCAGCTGGTGGTCGCCACGAACGTGTTCCGCCGCACCCCCGACGGCTGGCGGGTCTGGTCCCACCACGGCTCACCCGTTCTGGCCGAAACCGACGACGAGCAGGACGACGAAACTCCCGCGTGAGTGGGTAGACCGACCTTACGAGGGGCCGGCTCCGCCCCGCTGGGACTACCTGCGGTGCCCAGTCACGCGGAGCCCGCCGCGACCACCGGTCCGCGGCGCCCGGGGCCCCACGGGCAGGGCGTGTGGGAGCCCGCGAGTAGATTCGAGCCGGGACACGGCCGTCCTGTACGGCACAGTGCCCCACTCGACCAACGACAGCAGGAGTGATTCGCGTGGACCGTCTCGCGCTGCGCGGCCTCAAGGCCCGTGGGCACCATGGCGTCTTCCCCCGGGAGCGCGAGGAGGGGCAGACCTTCATCGTGGATCTGGTGCTGGGCCTCGACACGCGCCCCGCCGCCGCCGGAGACGACCTGGCGAGAACAGTCCACTACGGAATCGTGGCCGAGGAGGTCGTGGCCGTCGTGCGGGGCGAGCCGGTCGACCTGATCGAGACGCTTGCCGAGCGCATCGCGGAGCAGTGTCTGAAGCACGACGGCGTCGAAGAGGTCGAGGTGACGCTGCACAAGCCGGACGCCCCGATCACGGTGCCCTTCGACGATGTGACCATCACCATCACCCGGAGCCGAGTATGAAATCCCAGAGCGACCCGACCGTTCAGCCGGTGCCGACCTCGGTGGTGGCCCAGGTCGACGCGGCGGACGTCACCCTGTCCAACCCGAAGCGCGCCGTGATCAGCCTCGGGTCCAACCTCGGCAACCGGCTGGAGACCCTCCAGGGCGCCGTCGACGCGCTGGAGGACACCCCCGGCCTGCGGGTCAAGGCGGTGTCCCCGGTGTACGAGACCGAGCCGTGGGGCGTCGAACCGGGCTCCCAGCCCTCGTACTTCAACGCGATCGTCGTGGTGAAGACGACACTGCCGCCCTCCTCCCTGCTGGAGCGCGCCCAGGCCGTCGAGGAAGCCTTCGACCGGGTCCGGGTGGAGCGCTGGGGGCCGCGCACGATCGACGTCGACATCGTGGCGTACGCGGACGTCGTGTCGGACGACCCCGTTCTCACCCTGCCGCACCCGCGCGCCCACCAGCGCGCCTTCGTGCTCGTGCCCTGGCTCGACGTGGAGCCCGAGGCGCTGCTCGCCGGGCGGGGTACGGTCTCCGAACTGCTCGCCGTCATCGAGCAGCGGGGTGTGGAACCTCGCACCGACCTGGAACTCCGCCTGCCCGACTAATCGTTAGGCTCTGCGGACCGCCCGGCCGGTCCGGGTGCCGTCCCGGAGTGCCGGTACAGGGCCCGCGCGCCCTCGGGGTGCGCGGATGACGTGTGTCAGTGGACGAGTACGAGTACGGGTGAAGGGCGGGCTTTCGCGGTGGGGCAATTGCGGATCCGGGTTCTGTCGGGCATCTTCGCCGTGGCCGGGGTGCTCTCCTGGGGCGCCGCGCGCCTCTGGGACTCCCTCGGCACCCTGCCCAGCGTCCCGCTCGCCGCGCCCATCGTGCTCGCGGTGATCGCCGTCGTCCTCATGGCGACGGCGCTCTCCCTGCGGTCCCGGCTGCGCGCCCAGCGTGAGCGCCGGCCCGGTGCCAAGGGCGTGGATCCGATGATGGCGGCGCGCGCCGTCGTTTTCGGCCACGCGAGCGCGCTGGTCGCGGCGCTGGTCGCCGGGATGTACGGCGGGACGGGGGTCTTCCTGCTCGGCTCCCTCGACATCCCCGCCCGGCGGGACCAGGCGTACTACGCGGGATTCTCGGTGCTGGCCGGCATCGCGGTGATCGCCGCGGCGATATTCCTGGAGCGTGTCTGCAAACTGCCCGAAGGGCACGACGACGACCACAAGGGCGCCGCCCACGCCTGAGCCCCGTCCCGGACGGGTCCCGGCGTCACCGGCCGGAACACCGGGCCGGCCTCCGCCCGCGGCGGTTCAGCGGGCCATGATCAGGCTCATCGCCTCGTTGCGGGTCACCTGGTCGCGCAGCTGTCCCCGTACCGCCGAGGTGATCGTCTTGGCGCCGGGCTTGCGCACCCCGCGCATGGACATGCACATGTGCTCGCACTCGACGACCACGATCACACCGCGCGGCTCCAGGATCTTCATCAGCGAGTCCGCGATCTGTGTGGTCATCCGCTCCTGGACCTGCGGTCTGCGGGCGAACACGTCCACGAGCCGCGCCAGCTTCGACAGCCCGGTGATCTTCCCGTCGGCCGACGGGATGTACCCGACGTGCGCGACACCGTGGAACGGCACCAGATGGTGCTCACAGGAGCTCTGCACCTCGATGTCCTTCACCAGCACCATCTCGTCGTGGCCGATGTCGAACGTCGTCGTGAGAACCTCCTCGGGCCGCTGCCACAGCCCGGCGAATATCTCCCGGTACGAGCGGGCCACCCGCCCCGGCGTCTCGCGCAGGCCCTCGCGGTCCGGGTCCTCCCCGACCGCGATCAGCAGTTCCCGAACGGCGTTCTCGGCCCGCTTCTCGTCGAACTCGCCGATCACACCCTCGCCGTCCAGCTTCACGGGGTTGGTCATCTGGGCCTCGTTCCTCCGCCGTTCCGTGCGCGCCAACAGGAATGCCGCGCCCCATCAGGCTAAGACCTGTGGGGCGCGGCATCTATTCCGGGCCTGGTGAGAGGCGCGGGATCAGCTTTCGGGACGGTCCTCCGGAACGGCCTCGGTAGCGGACTCGCCGGTCGTCACACCGGGAATCGTGCCGTTGGTGCCGACCGCGCCGTTGGTGAGGGCCAGCTCCTTGGGCGAGAGCACCGGCGGACGTGTCGAAGGCGTACGCCGCGAGGAACCGGTCCACGCCGGACGGGCCGGGCGGCGCACGATCGTCGAGAAGATCTCGGCGATCTGGTCCTTGTTGAGCGTCTCCTTCTCCAGCAGCGCGAGGACGAGGTTGTCGAGAACGTCACGGTTCTCGACGAGGATCTCCCAGGCCTCGTTGTGCGCCGTCTCGATCAGCTTCTTGACTTCTTCGTCGACCAGCGCGGCGACCTCTTCCGAGTAGTCGCGCTGGTGGCCCATCTCACGTCCGACGAACGGCTCCGTATTGTCGCCGCCGAACTTGATGGCGCCGAGCCGCTCGGTCATGCCGTACTGGGTGACCATGGCCCGCGCCGTCGCCGACGCCTTCTCGATGTCGTTGGCCGCGCCGGTGGTCGGGTCGTGGAAGACCAGTTCCTCCGCCGCGCGCCCGCCCATCATGTAGGCGAGCTGGTCGAGCATCTCGTTGCGGGTGGTCGAGTACTTGTCCTCGTCCGGGAGGACCATGGTGTAACCGAGGGCCCGGCCGCGGGACAGGATCGTGATCTTGTGCACCGGGTCGGAGTTCGGAGACGCCGCCGCGACCAGGGCGTGGCCGCCCTCGTGGTACGCGGTGATCTTCTTCTCCTTCTCGGACATGATCCGGGTCCGCTTCTGCGGGCCCGCCACGACTCTGTCGATCGCCTCGTCCAGCGAGTGGTTGTCGACGAGCTTCTTGTCGCTGCGCGCCGTGAGGAGCGCCGCCTCGTTCAGCACGTTCGCCAGGTCCGCGCCGGTGAAGCCGGGCGTACGGCGGGCGACGGCGCCGAGGTCGACGTCCGGGGCGACCGGCTTGCCCTTCTGGTGGACCTTGAGGATCTCCAGACGCCCCTGCATGTCGGGGCGGTCGACCGCGATCTGGCGGTCGAAACGTCCCGGGCGCAGCAGCGCGGGGTCCAGGATGTCGGGCCTGTTCGTGGCGGCGATCAGGATGACCCCGCCCTTCACGTCGAACCCGTCCATCTCCACGAGCAGCTGGTTGAGCGTCTGCTCGCGCTCGTCGTGGCCACCGCCGAGGCCCGCGCCGCGGTGCCGGCCGACGGCGTCGATCTCGTCGACGAAGACGATCGCCGGGGCGTTCGCCTTGGCCTGCTCGAAGAGGTCGCGCACCCGGGAGGCACCGACACCGACGAACATCTCGACGAAGTCGGAACCGGAGATCGAGTAGAACGGGACACCGGCCTCACCGGCGACGGCGCGGGCGAGCAGCGTCTTACCCGTACCGGGCGGGCCGTAGAGCAGCACACCCTTCGGGATCTTGGCGCCGACGGCCTGGAACTTCGCGGGCTCCTGGAGGAACTCCTTGATCTCGTGGAGTTCCTCGACCGCTTCCTCGGATCCCGCGACGTCGGCGAACGTCGTCTTGGGGGTGTCCTTCGTAATGAGTTTGGCCTTGGACTTCCCGAACTGCATGACCCGGGAGCCGCCGCCCTGCATCTGATTCATCAGGAACAGGAAGACCACGACGATGAGGACGAAGGGCAGCAGGGAGAGCAGCACGGAGACGAACGGGCTCTGCTTGGAGGGCGAGACCGTGTAGCCCTGCTTGATGTCGCCGCTCTCGAACTTGCCCTGCAGCTTCTCGGCCAGGGCAGAGCCCTGGGAGCCGATGTAACTGGCCTGTACCTTGTCGCCGCCCTGGACCTTCTGACCGTCCTTGAGGTCGATCTTGATGATCTGTTCGTCGCCAGTGGTCAGCTTGACCTGGTCGACCTGGTTCTTGTCGATCGCCTGGACGACCTCGCCGGTGTCCACCGTCTTGTAGCCGCCGGACGAGCCGACGACCTGCATCAACACGACCACGGCGAGGACGGCCAGCACGATCCACATGACCGGCCCACGGAAGTATCGCTTCACGTCCATCCATACGGAGCGAGAACGCCCCGTCCCTCCTGCCCGTAGGTAAATGTCGCTGTGAGAAAAGACTGTTCTTCGGACCGTACCCCAGCATTGTCACCCGCGACCGCACGGGACTGCCGGTAAACCGGTCTTCCCATGCTCCAACGGCGGGAGTGGTGCCGGGGTTCCCGTCGCGTCCCGGCGTGGGCCGGGGCCGGCTCAGCCGCCGTACACATGGGGGGCGAGCGTGCCGACGAATGGCAGATTGCGGTACTTCTCCGCGTAATCCAGGCCATAGCCGACAACGAACTCATTGGGAATGTCGAATCCGATCCATTTCACATCGATCGCGACCTTTGCGGCATCCGGCTTACGGAGCAGCGTGCACACTTCCAGCGACGCGGGCTCACGCGAACCGAGGTTCGACAGCAGCCAGGAGAGCGTCAGACCGGAGTCGATGATGTCCTCGACGATCACGACGTGCTTGCCCTTGATGTCGGTGTCCAGGTCCTTGAGGATCCTGACCACACCGGAGGACTGCGTCCCGGCGCCGTACGAGGACACGGCCATCCAGTCCATCGTCACGGGGGTGGACAGGGCACGCGCCAGGTCCGCCATCACCATCACGGCGCCCTTGAGGACGCCGACGAGGAGTACGTCCCTGCCCGCGTACTCCGCGTCGATCTTGGCGGCCAGTTCGACCAGCTTGGCGTCGATTTCTTCCTTGGTGAAGAGCACCGACTGGAGGTCGGCGCCCATGTCCTTGTGGTCCACCCGCATCACTTTCGTCGTCGGCCAGGAGGCCCGAACTCGCCACCCCGGTAGACACAGCCGTCGTGCGTCAGCGCTTCAGCCCTGCCGGATGACCAGTCTGCCACCCTGCCGTTGGGCCTCGACGCGGCCCGGCAGGTTGATGGCTCCCTGGCCCCGCCAGCCCGTGATCAGGCGGTCGACCTCCTCGATGTGCCGGGCGAACAGCGACCCGGCGGGGGCGCCTGCGACGACGGCGGCCCGGCGCAGGACACGGCGCCGGACGGCGGGCGGCAGCGCGGACAGCTTGGCGCATTCGAGCTGACCGGTGTCGTCCCGTACGGCGGACTCGGCGTCGGCCGCCCAGGCGTCGAGGGCGTCGGCGTCGTCGCGGGAGAGCTGCGCGGTACGGGCCAGGGCCTCGACGACGCCCTTGCCGAGCGCCTTCTCCAGGGCGGGCAGACCCTCGTGGCGCAGGCGCGAGCGGGTGTAGGCGGGGTCGGCGTTGTGCGGGTCGTCCCAGACCGGGATCGCCTGGACGAGGCAGGCCTTTCGGGCCGTCTGCCGGTCGAGCTGGAGGAAGGGGCGGCGGTAGCGGCCGGTGGCGCCGGAGACGGGTGCCATCCCGGAGAGCGAGCGGGTGCCGGAGCCGCGGGCGAGGCCGAGCAGGACGGTCTCGGCCTGGTCGTCGCGGGTGTGGCCCAGCAGGACGGCGGCGGCGCTGTGACGCTCGGCGGCGGCGTCGAGGGCGGCGTAGCGCGCGTCACGGGCGGCGGCCTCGGGGCCTCCGTCACGACCGACTGTCACGGCGACGGACTCGACGGGGTCGAGCCGCATTGCGGCGAGCCGGGAGACGACTTCGGCGGCGCGGAGGTCGGAGCCGGGCTGGAGACCGTGGTCGACGGTGACGGCGCCGGCCCGGACGGAGAGCTTGCGGGCCTCGAAGGCGAGGGCGGAGGCGAGCGCCATGGAGTCGGCGCCTCCGGAGCAGGCGACGAGCACCAGCGGCCGGCGGTCGGCCGGCGGCGGTGCGGCGGCCCGGTCGGCGTCCGTCCCGGTGGGACGGGAGCGCTCGATGCCGGGGCCGGATGCGGAGCATTCGGTGATGACGTCGTGGAGTACGCGGCGGACCGCCAGGCGTATCGCCGCGACCGCAGGATGGGGACCCATGTCCGGTGCCCTTCGTGATGTTTGGGGGGTGCCTCGGTCGGAGTGGGGACGGGATTCAGTCACACAGAGTGCGTCGATGGTGACAGAACCGGGCCGTTCCCCGAGCATCGCACGCCTACCCACCGCCCACGGTCCCTCGGATGGGTGATGCTGGCCCAATCCGGTGGACACCTGTGGGCGTCGACATCGGGCACGCGCCCTCGCGGCGCGTGACTTCTGGGTCGTGTCTTCGAATTAGCGCCGTCCGCCCGCAGGGCGGGGTCCGCGGAGGATCGGTCTCGTACCGGGCGTACCCGGCCGACTCCGACCACGCGGCGAGGTGCCGCGCCAGGCGTCGCGGGCCGGGCGGGACTTCGCTGACACGACCCAGGGAGTGCGCGTCAGGACTCGGCCTTGCGGTGCACCCGTGCGATCCAGTCCGCCGGCTTGGCGATCTCCGCCTTCGTGGGAAGGGTGTTGGGGGAGGTCCACACACGGTTGAAGCCGTCCATGCCGACCTCGTCCACCACGGCGCGTACGAAACGCTCCCCGTCCCGGTACTGCCGGAGTTTCGCGTCCAGTCCCAGCAGCTTGCGCAGCGCCTGGTCGAGCCGGCTGGCGCCCTTGGCCCTGCGCTGCTGGAACTTCTCGCGGATCTCGGCCACCGAGGGCACGACCTGCGGGCCCACGCCGTCCATCACGTAGTCGGCATGGCCTTCGAGCAGGGACATCACGGCGGTGAGGCGGCCGAGGATCTCCTTCTGGCCGGGTGTCTGCACCAGCTCGACCAGGCTCCGGCCCTCGTCCTCCTCCTCGCCCTCGGGGCGGCTGCCGGTGAGCGACTGGACCGCCTCACGCAGGCGCTCCACGACGGTCGAGGGGTCGACGTCCGTCTCCTCCAGGAATGACTGGATCTCGCTCTCGAGGTGGTCGCGCAGCCACGGGACCCCGGTGAACTGCGTGCGGTGGGTCTCCTCGTGCAGGCAGACCCAGAGTCTGAAGTCGTGCGGGTCCACGTCCAGTTCGCGCTCGACGTGGACGATGTTCGGCGCGACGAGCAGCAGCCGCCCGCCGCCCCCGTCACTCGAAGGGAGGTCACGGCTCGGCGGGGCGAACGTCTCGTACTGGCCGAGGACGCGCGAGGACAGGAACGACAGCAGCATGCCCAGCTCGACGCCGGTCACCTTGCCGCCCACGGCGCCCAGGACGGCGCCGCCCGCCGTGTTCGACCGGCGGTCCTGCATCTTGTCGAGGAGTGGTTTGAGCAGTTCGCGGAAGCCCGCGACGTTCGCCTTGATCCAGCCCGCCCGGTCCACGACCAGGACGGGGGTGTCCGTCGGCTCGTGGCCGTCCGGGATCATCCGGGTGAAGCCGCGCACGTGCTCCTCGGCCGCCTTGGCGTGCCGCCGGAGCTCCGCGACGATCTCGCGTGCCTCGTCCCGGCTCACCTCCGGTCCCGGCCGCGCGAGCCGGGTCGCGGTCGCGACCGCGAGATTCCAGTCCACCATCTCGGCCCCACCGATGCTCGTCATGTGTCAACCGTACGTGCTCGGGCCCGAAGGCGGTGGGGTGTCGGCCGGGCCGTTCCCGTCCCGGCCGGTCCCGGTCGGTGCGGGTGGCCGCCCGTGTCCCCGCCCGGGGACAAGCCGGGACGGGGGTGGTCAGGACGCCAGTTCCGCCGAGAGGTGGTCCAGGGCGCGTTGGGCCGTATCGGGGGCCGGGGCGTCCTGCGCGAGGAAGGCGAACGCGAGGAGCCGTCCGCCGGGGCCCACGACGGTGCCCGCCAGGGAGTTCACGCCGGTGAGCGTGCCGGTCTTGGCACGGATCAGGCCACTGCCGGTGGTCGCGTCCGCGTCGGTGTAGCGGCCCTGGAGCGTGCCGCTGAATCCGGCCACCGGGAGACCGGTGAGCACCGGCCGCAGTTCGGGCCGGCCGGGGTCGGCCGCACGGGCGAGCAGCGCGGTGAGCAGACCGCCGGTGAGCCTGTCGTGGCGGTTGAGGCCGCTGCCGTCGCGCAGCAGTGCCCCGCCGACGGGCAGTTTCAGCTTCTTCAGCTCGGCCTGGACGGCCTGTTGGGCGCCCGCGAAGCTCGCGGGTCTGCCGGCCTCGATCGCGGTCTGCCGGACCAGCGACTCGGCGATGTCGTTGTCGCTGTTGGTCAGCATGCGTTCGACCAGGGCGGAGACGGGACGCGAGTACGTCACCGCGAGGCGGTCGGCGTCCTGGGGGGCCCGGCCGACCGCAGGGAGGCCCGAGGTCTTGAGGCCGCGGTCGCGCAGCAGTTCCGCGAAGACGTCGGCCGCGTCGCCCGCCGGGTCGCCACTGCGCGGTGCCGGGCCGCCGAAGGTGTCGGCGGCGGAACCGTCGAGGCGGCCCTGACCGGCCATCAGGGCGGTGACCGGCGCGATGTTGTCGTTGGGGCCGATCGGGTGCTCCCGGGGCCCCGAGTAGAGGGAGACGTCGAAGCGCACGGTCACCCGGTGCACGCCGCGGTCGCGCATCGCCCTGGCGGTGTCGGCGGCGAGGGAGCGCAGGCCCGCTCGGTCGAGGGTGGCGTCGCCGCCGCCGACGAGGGTGATCTCCGTCGGGTCCTCCCCCTTGCCGTCCGCCTCGCCGCCGCGCTCGCCCCCGGACCGGCGGGCGGGCTTTCCGCCGGGCTTGTCGTCGTCGCCCTTGCCGCCGTCGGCGGTGACCACGGTGGTGGCGATGCGGTGGTCGGGGCCGAGCGCGGAGAGCGCGGCGACCGCCGTGGCGATCTTGATGGTGGAGGCCGGTGCCATCGGCCGGTCGGCGCGCCGCCCGAACAGCTGCTCGCCCGTGGCGACATCGACGACGGACGCCGCGGGCGCCGCTCCGAGGTCGGGGGATTCGAGGAGCGGCCCGAGGGTCGCCGTCAGGTCGCCCGGCAGATCGGCGGGCGCGGACAGGGACTCGGCCGACACGCCGAGTTCGGCGAGCACTCCGGCGGCGCTGGGCGCGGGCGCGGGCACCCGCTCCCCGTCGTGATGTGCGCCACCTGTACGGCCCTGAGCGGCCGCCCAGTCCCGCTCGGCCTTACGCTGACCGGAGTCCCAGGGGCCGGCCAAGGCCACCGCCCCGGCCGCCAGTACGAGGCCGAGCACGGCGGAACCCGCCGTGAGCTGCCACACTTTCGGCTCAAGCACGGTTGACCAGCCCCTTTCGCGATCACACAGCTGCGTGGGGGACACTTAATCACTGCGCGTTGCCACGAGCACGGTGCCCCGGCCAGCGATGGCCGATCCTGCTCGGCCCCGGGGTCGGCCCCGGTGACGTGCGGTACCACCGACAGCAGCATCACCGACATCTGTGTTGATCATGGAGGAGCCACCCGTGGAGTTCGACGTCACCATCGAGATCCCTAAGGGTTCGCGAAACAAGTACGAGGTGGACCACGAGACCGGCCGGATCCGCCTTGACCGTCGTCTCTTCACCTCGACCAGCTACCCGGCCGACTACGGCTTCGTCGAGAACACCCTCGGCGAGGACGGCGACCCGCTGGACGCGCTGGTCATCCTGGACGAGCCGACGTTTCCCGGCTGCCTCATCAAGTGCCGTGCGATCGGCATGTTCCGGATGACGGACGAGGCCGGCGGCGACGACAAGCTGCTGTGCGTCCCCGCGTCGGACCCGCGTGTGGAGCACCTGCGGGACATCCACCACGTGTCGGAGTTCGACCGTCTGGAGATCCAGCACTTCTTCGAGGTCTACAAGGACCTGGAGCCCGGCAAGTCGGTCGAGGGCGCGGACTGGGTGGGCCGCGCCGAGGCGGAGGCCGAGATCGAGGCGTCGTACAAGCGCCTGGAGGCGCAGGGCGGCGCGCACTGAACACGCGCCCCACGGACCGGGTCTCAGGGGCCGTCAGCTCCTGAGCGGACGGGAAGCGGCACGTAACAGCGGGGGGGGGGGGGGGGGCGGGGGGGGGGGGGCTCCCTGTCTTTTGTGTCTCTTCCCTCTCCCCTGTTCGCCC